>JAKQCH010000253.1 GCA_029573825.1 Spirochaetota bacterium
CCTTCGCAATGCAAAAGGATTTCCGGATCGATTATTCCTGATACATCGCTTCGATCACATCACGGTAGCGCTCAGAAATATTTTTCCGTTTAATTTTTTGCGTCGGTGTTATCTCACCGTTTTCCTGCGTAAACTCACCGGCAAGTAACGTAAACTTTTTTACCTGCTCCACCTGGCCCAGGTCTCTGGTCTGGTGATCAATCCGGTCACGGTAGAATTTAATGATTTCAGGCTTTCTGATGAGCTCCTCACGAGATGAAAACGCGATACCATTTTTCCTTGCATATGATTCAAGCTGCTCAAATGCAGGAACGATCAGCGCCGATACGTACTTACGCCCGTCCCCGATGGTGGCAGCCTGCTCGAAGTAGAGGTCCTCTTTCAGGAGTGTCTCAATCTGCTGCGGAGCAATATACTTGCCTCCGGAAGTTTTCATCAGGTCCTTTATCCTGTCAGTAATTGTAAGAAATCCATCCTCGTCAAAAATTCCAACATCACCTGTTTTAACCCAGCCGTCTTTAGTAAAGAGCGCTTTGGTAAGCTCCGGGTTGTTCCAGTATCCCGGCGTCATACTGGGGCTCTTTGCCTGTATCTCGCCTTCGTCAGATATCCTCACCTGCATAAGAGGGACCACCGGGCCGCATGTGCCGAACTTGTTCCGTTTAGGATTAGACACGCAGATAACAAAGCACTCTGTCATCCCGTATCCCTGCAGCAGGAGCACCCCGGCGTTAAAGAAAAATTCTGAAATTTCACCTGAAAAAGCCGAGCCGCCGCAGTTGTACACCTTGTTGCGCCCACCGAAAATATTTCTGACCTTTTTCAGGACCAGGGCCACCGCAAGTCCATGCTTAATCCTCAACCCCAGAGGAATTGATTTTTCATTTTTAATTAAATTCTGATATTTTTTACCGGTCGCGATTGCCCAGTTAAAAAGTTTCTTCTTAACCGGCGGCGCGTCGCTGAGCCCCTCCTGGATTGTGGCATATACCTTTTCCCACATCCGCGGAACGCTGCACATATAATGCGGTTTTGATTCCTGAAGAAAATCCAGAATTGCCTTGGTATCGTGGCAGTAATCAACACGGCCGTTACAGCACAGAATAAAATAACTCCATGCCCGTTCAAACACGTGTGAAAGCGGTAAAAATGCGAGGTTCACATCGCTCTCAACAATCGGAATATAATATCCCGTAGCGAAAAGCATCGCAAGCCAGTTTTTGTGGGTCAGCATAACACCCTTCGGCTGTCCGGTAGTACCTGAAGTATAGATCAGCGTCGATAAATCCTCGGTAGCAACCTTTGCAAGACGCTCTTCAAGTTCATGCTCCTTCCCTGACGTTCGTCCCATTTCAATAAAATCATCGAAAAGCATCACGTTATCGCTTTTTTCAATTTTAATCCTTCGGTCAAACACAATGATTTTTTCAACCGTTTTCGCGGTTTTCCGGAATATGCTCATTGCCTTGTCATAGTGTTCCTGTGTTTCCACAAAAAGAATACGAATGTTTGCGTCATTAACAATAAATTCCAGTTCCTTTGCGGAGTTGGTGGCATATACCGGCACCGAACAGGCACGGGCGCTGAAACTTGCATAGTCCACAACCGCCCACTCCACGCGGTTATTTGAAAACATGCCGACAAATTCATTTTCTTTCACGCCGAAACGAAGAAGTCCCTTCGCACAATTGTCAATAAGATCCCCGAACTGTTTCCACGTAAACTCCTCCCATTCGCCATAAACCTTGTGACGGACGGCCACTTTTTTATCCCCGTACTTCTCCGCACGTTTTCTCACCATTAATCCAAGATGGCTGTCCTTTTTCAGAAATTCCTGAAATTCCTTTTCAAAATCGATATTTTCAAGATTACTCATCGTATACATCCCCCGATAGTATTTTTAATAAATTCTGCGATGTATAATTGCGTGTAAAACGCAGATACACAAAATAATTCATAGTATATATATCATATTCTCAATCCCCTGTCTCACCGGTGTATACATTGTAAAATCGTAAATTTTTATAATTTATACACCTGAAAGTACAAATCCCTTCAATCGTGTAGTAATTACATTGACAAATGTAATTTTTCTGTATTGACTGACACGGTACTGTTCAGGAATCACGGGAACAAATCCCATACTGCCTGAATCCTGTGAACAATGCAGTACGAATCCGCAGGGGGATGATACATGGATGTAACGATTCTGCATTTCCTCATTTTTTTCGGGCCCCTCTTCGCGGTTATAATATCCATTGGGCAGCTGGTGCAGGTACGAAAAGGATTTGTGGATTATCTTTTTTCCCTTTCATTTTTCGGCATGGGGATGTGGATGTTTCAGATATCCCTCTATGCGACTGGCGTTTTCGATTCCTGGAGCGGAATTTATTATCTCATTACCGCGTCTATACCATTTGCGTTTCTTGTTCCCCCTGTAATGGTATTACGGTACAAATGGATTCTCTCAAGCGTCTTTCAGGTGAAACCACGCCACCTCCTGCTTTTTCTGCCGGCAGGTATTGCAACACTGCTCCTTATTGTTCCTCTGCTGCTTTATGACATTCCCGGACCAGAGGGGATGTATCCAGGACTCCCGATATTGACGGAAAGATTCTTCCAGCTGCCATTATACTATAAAATAGTTTACACTATGCTGTTCCTCCCCAATATATACCTGGTGCTTTTCATGTCTCCGCATCTTGTGACGATGTCGATGGTGTGGAAAAATAATTATTCACTGAAATTTACAAAAGCCGCGAGGATGGGATACCTCTTTGCCCTGTCAATTGTGGTTTCAAATATAATACTGATCTTTGGATGTTTTTTTTCATTCGGGTTGATAAAACTTGCCGTGCTCATGGCAAACACCGCAACGATCATGGTATATCTCGTGACCAAACGGAATCCCGACTATCTCCGCCTGCTTCAAAGTGAAACACGAAAGGCGCATTACGAAAAATCAAGGATACGGGGCCTCAACATTGAGCAGATAATCACACGCCTCAATGAAATCATGGAGGATGAAAAAGCATTTGCCGATGAGGAATTGTCTCTTGGAGACCTCGCGCAGGAGCTCGGCATCAGCGCGCATCAGCTCTCAGAAATTCTTAACGAAAAACTGAATAAAAACTTTAAGACCTTTGTCAACGAATACCGAATCGAGGAAGCCAAAAAACTGCTCCTGGAGGAACCGGGCAGATCAATCCTTTCTATCGGCGTCGCGGTGGGATTTAATTCCAATACCACCTTCTGCACAGTATTTTCAAAACACACCGGAATATCACCGCGGCAGTTCAGGAAAAATCCAGCCCGATGACGTGAGCCGGACGCCTTTTATCGACAAAAAGCACAAAAAGAACTATTGACAAATCAATCCCTTTTGTCACAATTGCGGCAACTTCTCAGGGCGGGGTGAAAGTCCCCACCGGCGGTGATTTCGCAGCACAGTGAAAAAGCCCGCGAGCGCCTGTGGCACACAGGGACAGCAGATCCGGTGAGATTCCGGGGCCGACGGTTACAGTCCGGATGGGAGAGAACAGTCCGGGACGCAGTTCATAGCGCCCTGTATTATCTGCGTAATCCGCTTTCCGCGGTTTCAGGTATGCGCCTGTCTCTCATCATGATTCCTGATATATTACAAAAGGAGTTCACTGATGGAAGAAACACTTGTAACACAATTCGGCACACCCCTCCAGCGGGTCACGGCAGCCCTTGATGATCTGCGAAAGGGAAAAGGTATACTGCTCGTTGATGATGAAGACCGCGAGAATGAGGGGGACATTATCTTTCCCGCTGAAACCATAACGGTACCCCAGATGGCAATGCTCATTCGCGAGTGCAGCGGTATCGTGTGTCTGTGCCTCTCAGATGAAAAAATGCGCGCCCTTGAACTGCCGCCGATGGTGTCAAACAATACAAGCAAAAACCAGACCGCATTTACGGTATCAATTGAAGCGCGCGATGGAGTAACCACAGGAGTCTCTGCCGCAGACCGAGTTACCACGATAAAAACTGCTGTGGCAAAAACATGCCTGCCGGAACATCTGAACCGCCCCGGTCACGTATTTCCGTTGCGGGCCCGCCCCGGGGGAGTACTGGAGAGGCGGGGACACACCGAAGGCACGGTGGATTTAATGGAACTTGCCGGATACTCCCCTGCCGGAGTACTCTGCGAACTCACCAATCCCGACGGCACCATGGCACGGCTTCCGGAAATAACAGCATTTGCACGACAGCACCACATGGTTGTTCTTACAATTGAAGATATTGTACAATACAGGAAGAACATCAGGTCGGGCTGCGGGGAAAGACTGGTGCACGCCGTTTCCTGAAAACGGGGCTAGTCCACCTTCTCCTGTAGCACAATTTTCCGGCCGCACAGCGTAAGATAATAGGTGTCCTCTGTTTCCTCAAGGCGGTCCAGTATGTGAAATGACGGTGAGCGCAGAAACTTCGCCTTCATGGTACCGCCATGCACGCGGCAGTAAAGACAGTTGTTCGACCGGAAATAAAGGGTGTCAATATCAAGCATTTCCTCGACACCGGACTTCAGCGTAATATGAACAGTTTCAAAATCGCCGAACCCCTCGAAGCGGACACCGGTCACAAAAAACGGCGCATCATCCACAACAATAGGATAGGTAAAATTATCATAATGCAGCGCGTAGCCGCCTTCAGCGGTTTTCCTGATTGAGCGGTTAAAAAAATTAATTATGCGCTGGTTTTCAAACTTTACACCGTTGTGAAACCAGTCCCCTTCCCCGTCAATCCGGATCTCATCAATAGCCTCACCGGACTCGATGAGCTTCTTTATGTAATCAGGTATTTCTACAAATTCATCACTCACGATCAAACCCGTATCATCGGATCAGTCAGTTTCTGGTGCTCCTCAAGAGCGTACCGGTCGGTCATACCGGCAATATAATCTGCGATTGTTCGTTCAATACCGTCTGTTTCTGCGCGCTCATAGTACTCCTTCGGAAGGGCGTTGGGATGATCCATGTAGAGGTTGAAGAGGTCGGCAATCACCCTCTCCGCCTTGATGCCCATCCGCACCACCCGGTAATGACGGTAGAGGTTTTTTTTCAGAAACGCTTTCAATTCAATATTTGCCGCTTCCACTTCCGGGCTGAAACCCACAGGTTTTTCACTGCAGCTTCGAAGCATCGCATAACTTTCGATTGAAAGCCTTTCCACATTTTTTATCAGGGTGTCGATAAAGTCCGTCACCAGAAGGTTAATCATGGTGCGAATTACCGTGCTCACCATAAGCTTCCTGTCCCTCCGCACCTCATCGCCGATACCGGCACGGCTGCACGCCATCTTCCAGATGGCGAGGGAAGACACTTCATCCATATCAAGTATACGGGAGGCAATCCCGTCATCAAGATCATGGTTATTATAGGCTATTTCATCGGCAAAATCAATAATCTGCGCCTCAAGGGACGGCTGTTCATCAGGGGCGTACACCGATACCTCGGGATGGTCGTAGTAGGTGGAGTGCTTGATAATACCCTCCCGTGTCTCCCAGGTGAGGTTAAGTCCGGGAAACCCGCTGTACCGCTTCTCGAGCACCTCGATAACCCGCAGGCTCTGGCGGTTGTGCTCAAACCCGCCCATCCCCTTCATGCGTTCATTGAGCACCTGTTCTCCGGTATGGCCGAAGGGAGTGTGTCCCAGATCGTGGGCAAGGGCGATACTTTCGGCGAGGTCCTCATTCAGACGGAGGGCCCTTGCGATGGACCGGGCGATCTGCGCCACCTCGATGCTGTGAGTCAGCCTTGTCCGGTAATGATCGCCCTCGTGATTTACGAACACCTGGGTCTTGTATTCAAGACGCCGGAACGCCCGGGAGTGAATAATACGCTCCCTGTCGCGCTGAAACTCGGTACGATACTCATGTGAGGGCTCAGGAAACTTACGTCCCCTGGAAGCAGAAGAACGGGCTGCCAGCGGTGAAAGGAGCGCATCCTCCTGACGCTGCATATCCTCTCTTCCTGTGGTAGTAAAGCGGGTCATGCTATCGGTTGTCCAGCTCCGCCTCGTATGCCTGCATGGCGGTTGTCCGGTTAATTCGGATATCCTCATTCCCGGGATCTTCCTCGACGCCCCGATTAAAGGCACGGAGGGCCCGTTTGTAGTCCTTCTTTTTATAGTAGGCCATTCCAATATTGTTATAGGCATCGGCAATGCGCTTCACATCCCGCGTGGCCCGGACAACCTGGTAAAAAGCGTCAATAGCCTGCTCCACCATCTCCTTTCGGTAATAAATAACTCCCAGCGCGAAAAGCGCGTCCGCGTCATTGGGTTTCTGCATAATCGCCTTCTGAACATAACCGAGAGCGGTGCGCAGTGATTCTTCCGTTTCCGGGCCTTTCTTGGCAGAAAGGAGGCCGAGGTTCACCATCGCCTTACGGCCAAACTCGTTGCGCTCATTCAGCTCAATAACCCTCTTGTACTCCCCCATGGCATAATCCACGAGATTGCGCTTATAATAAATAGCCCCGAGATTAAAATGCGCTTCCTGCAGATCAGGCCACCGCCTGAGAATTTTCTGGTATTCATCCGAGGCCATGTCGAGATAATTGTTCCGGTAATAATAGTCAGCTATCGCCATGAGCGGTTTCGGTTCACGGGGATTGAGTTCAGTCGCCCTTTTCCATACTTCAATCGCCTTTTCCGGTTTCCCCAATTTCCGGTAGGTAATACCAAGGTTATATAACACCATGTCATCTTTGGGGCTGATTGCAAGGGCCTTTTCGTAGGCATTTATCGCATCACCGTAACGCTGGGCATCATCCATGATTGTGCCGATATTCACATACGCGACTCGTGCATGTTCGGACCCCGGCTGGGTTTCGGTGATTTTCCGGAAATACTGATGGGCGCTGTCGATATCACCCTTCTCATAATAAATCTCCGCAATCCTGGAAAGTATCCTCACATCACGCTGGTTCACACCAAGGAGCGCATTATACGCATTGAGGCTTTTATCATACTCCTTCAACGAAAGATATGCCTCGCCGAGGTTTTCCATTATTTTGGAGTCCTGCTTCCCTAACTCCTCCGCTTTGACAAACTGCTGCAGGGCCTTTTCTTTATCGTTCTGCTTCAGGTTCACAATACCGAGATTATACCGGTCAACGGGATCTTTCGGATTCACCGCAATGGCGCGCTTCAGATACTTCTCGGCAATATCGAAATCCCCCATCTGGGTATACATCACACCAAGCTTTGAATTTGCCCGATGCGCCACCTTCCCGATACCGTCTGCCTCCGCGGCACGTTTCAGATATTCCATGGAAGAAACGACATCGCCCTCCTTCCCTAAAGCCATGGAAAGATTATATAACGCTGAGGAATTTTCAGGCTGTACCTTCAACGCCTCCTGATATTCAGCTTTTGCAAGTCGGTATTTTCTCTGGTCAAACAGCAGATTTCCCGAAAGAATGCGGTTATCAACATTACGAGGCTCAATCCGCAGCGCCTTTCCTATGGCTTCTTCCGCTTTATCATATCTGTTCATTCGCCGGTAGGTTAGTGCAAGGTTGCGGTAGGTAACAGTATTCCGGTCATTGTATCTCAGGGCACGCGTAAATGACTCAACCGCGCGGTCGTGTTTCCCCTGTTCATCGTGGATTATGCCTATATAGGTCAGAGCAGTGGATTTATCATCATCCGTAGCATCAGAATCAACGACTTCCTTGAACTCCCCGATGGCATCATTGTAATACCCTTTGTGATAGCTTTCCTTTCCCCGGAGAAGATGCATATTTTCAGAAATACTGTCTGGAAGCACCCGTCTGTCAGATCCCACAATAATCTGTTCATCATTTCCCGCAGGTACAAAGGATTGCGGCCTGTCGAGATACCGCGTAACTGCGATAACCCCCACAATAGCAAGAAACGCCAGGCCGGTTGCAACAAATACCGGGACCTTCTTATTCGCCAGTGTACGAATAACCGGACGATCTTCGCCATCCGGTTCAATGCCGACAATCCGGTTCCGTCGAAGATCGTCTGAATCATCGAACCCATCTTCTTCAAGAACTATATCATCCTCATCCGGAATCGAAAACCTATTTTTTTTCTTCGGTATCACCGGGATACATTTCCTTCCTGTTAACCTCAGCATTCTTTATGGAATCAAGTATTCCATTAATAAACTGCCCGGAGTTCTCACCGCCATATATTTTTCCGAGCTCAATTCCCTCATTTATTGTTACCACCACCGGTATATCCGGAAAATACAGCAACGCGCAAATTGAAAGACGAAGAATCGCTTTATCCACAAGGGTAAGACGCTCAAAACTCCAGTTTTTCGAATACTTCCGGATAAGGTCATCAACCGTATCCATGTTCTTCAGGGTTATGGTAATAAGATCCACTGCGAAGCTTCTTATTTCTTCAGGGATCTCTTTTTCTATCCAATGGAGCGTTGTGAGTTCTTCAATGTCATTTTTTGCTATTTCGTACATATACAGCGCCTGAAGAACATACTCACGCGCTTTTCTCCTGTGTCCCATTAACTGATCTGCCGGAAAAGATTTGCCATTTCAATAGCCGACATGGCGGCATCGAATCCCTTGTTCCCGGATTTTGTCCCGGCACGTTCAATAGCCTGTTCAATGGTATCCGTTGTAAGCACACCGAAAATCACCGGCATGGCATTGCTCATCCCCACCTGGGCGACACCCTTGGTCACTTCAGCGGAAACATAATCAAAATGCGGCGTAGCGCCCCTGATAACCGCACCAAGGCAGATTATCGCATCATAATCTTTTGATTCAGCCATCCTTTTCGCCATTGCGGGAATCTCAAATGATCCCGGAACCCAGTAAACATGTATATCATCATCCTGTGCGTTATTTCTTCTCAAACAGTCAACAGCACCCCAGAGGAGCTTGTTCGTAATGAATTCATTAAACCGCGACACAATTATTCCGACCTTAAGACCTGTCGCGTCAATTTTGCCTTCAAAAACCTTCATTGACACCTTTCCTGATTTATATTGTAAGATTTAACCAACTGTATAACCAATGAATGTACATTTCAATTCCGCATGGCGTCAAGCTTTTTTTACCACCCCGCGGCGGTCATTACCATGATAACCTGCTCCCATGGCTGGTGCTCCGGATATACCGCCCGCCCGATGGAGTGCGTCAGCCATATAGGAAGACCTCCAAAGGATATTATTCTTATACCATACGCCGAACCGAGTACATCCTCCCTGTCCGGTGAAAATATCCTGGCATAATCCAGAAAAAAATTAAGCCGTAACCGTGAAAAAAGATCAAATCCGTACCGAAGGTTAACAAGTCCAAAATTGTTTACCCGGAAAGAGTCAACCGTAAACCCGTGAACAACATCAAGATTCGCATTGTCAATTGAACCACCGAAACGGGGCCGTGTCAGAAAATCGTTATTGATGCCACCCTTATATCTCCCGCGGAATATAATATTATGAGTCCGCCGGAAAAGAAAACCGTATGTCATGGTTAAAGAATAGATAGTAAAATGACCCGCCTCCTCTCCTGCTTCATATTCCGGGGGCATACCCCACTGCTCCCATCGGCTCCTGATTCCATACCCGATCCAGCTTGATACACGCAGTCCTTCGGTAATCTGGTCAATCCCCTTTTCCGTCTGCCGGTCATATCCCACATCAATCCTGGGAAAAATATTTACATGGTTTTTCGGCATCACAAATTCTTCAGGAACATCACGGGCAACAAAAAAATATTGCCGTGAATCCAGAGTGAATGCGGTGTTAAAATAATTGGGAAGATGCCAGGTAAGCGTCACCAGCTCGGAGACATAGTTGGTATAGAACCGCACTTCCTCCTGCAGATTGCCGCTCACAAAACCAATATTGGTTCCGCTGGCATATAAGAATGATCCGATCACCGTTTCGTTGAGAGAGGTATTCTTCCATGGAAACTTCTTCTGTGTCAGCTTCATTGTGGCCTTATAACCCACCCAGGTAAAAGAGAAATCCGTTCCGGAACCGAATATTTTCTCCCGGTCAGCGATAAAAACAGGGGCATATACAGGCTCCTGACTGCTTACCGGGATCTCGCCAAGCAGCACCACGATATTATGAATATCCTCGCTGGCCCCTTTTTTAATACCAGTGAGGTCAGCGTCACCCTGCTGCAGGGTTTCGAGCCCCCCTTTTCCTGATCTTCCATGAACCTGTTCTTTTTTATATCGATACCATTGCTTACGGACCAGGTACTTCAGCAGTTCATCCGGCGTCTGCACACCCAGAAGCCTCCGTTCCCTTTCATACTTACGCCGAATCAGCTCCCGTAGCAGTTCATCTGTCGTTTTCAATGAAGTGTTCCGATCGCGCAGCAGATCAGCAGCGCCCTGCATCTCCTCCCTGTCTTTACCCTGTTTTTCTAAATCGCTGCCCCTTGCCGGGGCCACACCAATAACAACAAACAGTAAAAAAACGGTGATAAAGGGAATGAAAGAGAAAATACTTCGGAGTGATTTAATTTTATTTATTACGGAAACCGGCATAATCTGACTCTATAATTAAATTGCAGAAAAAAAAGTGGGATAGTTCATACGCATTAACTGCTCATACCAGCATTTTTCGAAGCCTCTGGGCTATAACCTGCATTACATTAATTGCTATCGTCGGATTGTCTTTAAGTGTCAGGAGGAAATCCTTTCTGTTCAGCGAAAGGAGCTTTGTTTTTTTACTTGTTCTGACGCTGGCGCTTCTTGGCTCCTTGTCAATTATTGAAAGTTCGCCGATACAGCTTCCGCTGGAAAGACGCTCAATTATCCGTTTCCCGGTAAAGACTTCAACTTCACCATCAACGATAATAAATAATTCATCTCCATTCTCCAGTTCCCTGATAAAAAGCCTGTGTGCGGGCACTTCAACTTCCTTCGTAACTTTCGCAAGATGAATGAGATCACCCAGGTCAATATCACGGAAAAGATGATTTTCCTTCAAAGTAATTAATTTCTTCAGCAGTGAATCCATGGCATTCTCCATTGATGTGCTTCCGGTTTTTTTCCTTTTTGCAGTATTTTTTTCACTACCGGGGAAAAACATTGAGACAGAATATGCAATAAGATCATTCAATTCCGGCATAAAACCTGAGGATTGCTGCAGTGAAGCTCTTACCCCATTTTCTAAAATTGACGCAACACTATCATCTTTTTCAAAATTAAAAACATCCCCTTCAAATATAAACAGCGTCTTTTTATGATGTCTCCCTGATGACTCAATATATTCCATGATATAGCTGGAAACATCCTTGTCTTTGAGGAACAGATTTGACTCATACACATCGTCAAGGGCGATACCGGAAATAATACCTATCGCCTTTAATATGAGATGCTTATGGAGCTCAACTTCATTTCGAAGCACCATATCAACAAATCTGTAATACGCCGACGATTGATCCTGTATATGTTCCCCGCTGTTGATATACCACCAGACAGCACGTATTTCGAGTATCCGGGATATTTCCCCGGAAATAAATTCAACAAGAATTTTTTTAGGTCTGATATTGAGGCTTATAAAGTA
>JAKQCH010000267.1 GCA_029573825.1 Spirochaetota bacterium
AATATACAAAAACTTGACCACAAGAAAAGTGTTTTCGTTACACCTTCATGCTGAATAAAAAAACCTCTCAATATGGAGTGTGTGCGGCGAAGCCGAAGCGAAGCAAATGATTCTTGACAAATATGCAATGTCGTATATCAATAATTTTCTTTAACCCTGACACACAGAGAGCGGGAGACCTCCCGCAGGAAAATATTGTTGAGGAGTATGAATATGGCACTGAATCCCCTCGTCGATTCGCGGGACGTGCGGTTTGTCCTTTTTGAGCTCTTAAAAGTGGATGGTCTTTCCCGATTCGAAAAATTTGCCGAATTTGACCGTGAAACCATGGAGGCGAGCCTTGATCTCGCGGAGCAGATCGCGGTGAACATCGTGTTCCCCGCAAACATTCAGGGCGACAAAGAAGGGGGCGTGCGGTATGTTCCCGACACAAAGGAAGTCCATGTGCCGGAGTGCTACCGGCCGGCGCTCAAGGCATACCATGACGCGGGGTTTCTGGCGCTTCCGAAGGAGCAGGAGATCGGCGGCGTGGGGATGCCGGAGATCATCTTTCAGTCCTCCGTGGAGTATTTTTCCGCGGCAAGCCTCCCCTTTACTATGTACACGCACCTGTCCTTCGGTACCATCAACCTCATCAAGAATTTTGGAACCCCGGAGCAGAAGGGGCTGTACCTCGAAAAAATTATTTCCGGGGAATGGGGCAGCACCATGTGCCTTACGGAGCCCGGCGCCGGTTCCGATGTGGGCGCCCTTACCACGAAGGCGGTACGTCAGGCGGACGGCACCTATCTTATCACGGGACAGAAAATATTCATTACCAACGGCGACACCGACCTCTATGAAAATATTATCCACCCGGTCCTTGCGCGGATTGAAGGGGACCCTCCCGGGACAAAGGGGATTTCGATATTTCTGGTGCCGAAGTACCGCGTCAATTCAGACGGTTCTCCCGGCGAGCACAACGATGTGGTCTGCACCGGCGTGGAGCACAAAATGGGGCTCAAGTCATCTGCCACCTGCGCCATGAGCTTCGGCGACAACGGCAACTGCCAGGGGACGCTTCTCGGCGAGGAGCGGCAGGGGATGCGCATCATGTTCCAGATGATCAACGAGTCCCGGCTCTACGTGTCGCTGCAGGCCCTGGGCGTGTCCGGTGCGGCCTATCTTCACGCCGTGACGTATTCACGGCACAGGATTCAGGGGGTCGATATAACCCGCAAGTCAGACCCAGGGGGCGGTGCCGTGGCAATTATCAGGCACCCTGACATGAAACGGATGCTTCTCTGGATGAAGTCCCATGTGGAGGCAATGAGGATTCTCAGCTACTATATAGGATACCTCCGGGACGTGGAATTTTCTGCGGGAGTGGAGGAGGCGCGTGAAGCGGAGGCCCTTGTTGATTTCCTGATACCAATCGCGAAGGCCGGCAACTCCGATCTTTCATGGCTCATTACCGGGGAGGCGATACAGGTCTTCGGGGGATACGGGTTCTGCACCGACTATCCCGTGGAACTCTTCGCGCGGGACTCGAAGATACAGTCCATCTACGAAGGGACCAACAGCATCCAGGCGATGGACCTCCTTATGCGGAAGCTTCTGCAGGACAGCGGCCAGTACCGGTACGGGATTTATACAACACGGATACGTGAAACCGTGGAACGGGCCCGTGGTGTGGTGAATGAAAGATATATATCTCCCGTAGAAGAGGCCCTCCGTGAAATGGACTCCCTTGTGGATGACATGAAGATAATGTTAGAGCGGAAACAAATTCCGCAGCTCTTCTTTCAGGCAAAGCCTCTTCTGAACGCATTCAGGTATCTCACCCACGGCTGGCTGCATCTCTGGAGCCTGACGGTGACAGAGCCGAAAATGCGGGAACTCGTGGGGGATGTGGAGGGGGAAATCCTCGAGTCA
This sequence comes from Spirochaetota bacterium, assembly GCA_029573825.1. GTDB lineage: Bacteria > Spirochaetota > UBA4802 > UBA4802 > JAGODF01 > JAKQCH01. The sequence continues at coordinate 1,915 of JAKQCH010000267.1, forward strand.
GTCCTTGAGGACAGCCCGGAAGCCTCGTTTTACACCGGGAAGGTACTGGCGTCACGGTTTTTTATAAGCACTGAAATGAAAAAATTATCCGGTGAGATGGCATATCTCCGGTCTGACGACACTACGCTCCTTCGTGTAAGGAATGAGATATTTACCGGGGCCCCTCTGGAATAATTTTCCGGACGACGCTATGGCAGCATGACTGCAAGGGTGTCGGAAAGTGTGTATTCCTTTGTAGCAGCCTTGAATATCCCCCCGTAAAGACTCATGAGGTAGTGAATCCTGAAGGTTTTCCTTTCTTTCAGGGATCTCAGGAAGGACATCTGCTGCTCCTTTTTGTGTAAAAATGGGAAGTAGATGTCAAAGCTGTCGTTTTCCCCGCGATAGAGCAGGTGAATAATGGTCCTCTCCTCCTCACTGATGACATTCAGAAATGTTTTTTCGTTAATAAGGATATCAATGGTTATTTCCTCATCGAAATAAAATATTCCGTACCTGTCCCCCTCACAGAGAAAATATGATTTTGCAGTGTCATCCAGATGTTCATATAGCGTAATGAAGGGTTCTTCATTGGGGATCACTGTTTCATAATCAGTGTTTTCAAAGGCCTCAATAATTTCTGCGTCACTGGGCATCATATCCTCCTGTGCTTCTGTAGTTGCTTTATCTGTAAATGATACGCGTTTAAATGCCGGAGCCGAATTCAAAGAGGCTTTCGATAACGTCTCCCTGAAGTATCCTTGTTCCCGGCGGCACGTCATGGGTCAGCC
>JAKQCH010000276.1 GCA_029573825.1 Spirochaetota bacterium
GGCGCTCCCGGAAGTAGTGGGGGAGCACCTGAAGACAGCATACGTGGTGCCCACCCGTGATCCCGAGGCCCTTGCGGCAGGCATTGATTACCTCGTTGACAATCCGGACAGGCGGATTGCCATGGGGAAAGCCGGGCGGATACGGATCCTCGAGACCTTCACCTGGGAAAACGCCGCGAAAGAAATGGTGGACGTATACGAGGAGGTAATCCGTGCTTACCGTTGATTTTGACCTTCTGGGAGTAAAAACCGGTGATGTGGTCCTTGATGCCGGGTGCGGCGAGGGGCGGCATTCCTTTGAATACATACGTCGCGGGGCGCGGATATTCAGCATGGACATGGACATGGAGTCCCTCCTGAAGGCGCGCTACACCCTTGCCTATATGCAGACAAACGGCCAGGCCCACGGGGAGGGACGGTTCCTTCCCCACATCGGCGACGCATTACAGCTTCCCTTTAAGGACGAGACCTTTGACCGGATCATCTGTTCTGAAGTGATGGAGCACGTACATGACGATAACAGGGCATGCGGGGAGTTCAGGCGCGTCCTGAAGACCGGAGGCACCATTGCCATTACAGTGCCCACCTATATCACAGAGATGGTGTATGATGCACTCACCTACGAATACTACTCCTCACCCGGCGGCCACATCCGGCGGTACGTGCCCCGTGAACTGGCAAAGATCATGGAGCAGAACGGCCTGTCGGTGTACAGCGTCCGGTTCAAGCATTCCCTTCATTCAATATGGTGGGTGATCCGGAGCGTTGTGGGACTCCACAACAACGACCAGTTCTTCACGCGGATATACCGGACTTTTCTCACCCTGGGGCTCTATTCCAGGAAGTTCTACCCCCGGACAGAGGCATTCTTTGATCATTTCTTTCCGAAGAGCATTATTCTGTATGCGGTGAAGAAGTAAATTTTTTATTGTCCGGTAGTTGGTTTCGGCATATCCCCCCTAAATCCCCCCATGGGGGACTTGTTAGCTGACTCGATGGATCGCCATAATTCTGGTCATTTGTGTCTTTTATGCTTTCCCAATACAAATATTATGTGAATGTGATGAAAAAACTCTTGTGCCCATCATGTAGATGTTGTTAATTTGACCACAAAAGGGAGGAGCTATGAAAAAGATAATTATACTTCTACTGATAACTATTGTATTTACGTCATGTAAAAAGGATCCGCTCATTAAACAGCAAGAGATGAATAATAGTATAATAGCAACAGCTGCTATAAGATACTGTCTTGATAAAGATGTATTACCAAAAGAAATATGTGATATGCGAAAATATTTGGTTGGACCGTGTGAAAAATATGAATACGATCAGTGGGGCAGCAAAATTGAGACAAAATATGGCGAGGGAAAATACACGGTCCGCAGCTATGGGCCGGATGGAAGACCAAACAGCGATGATGATATTGTACTTACGCAATCATATGCAGGTATGTGTGGAAAATAAAAAACATATATAATTAGAAAATTTTCTTTATCATGAATTGTAAGTCCCCCGCCGGGGGATTTAGGGGGCATGTTTTGATCAGTTTACATGTATGCAACCCTGTTGCGCCCCCCTGCCTTCGCTCGGTAGAGCGCCCTGTCGGCCTTCTGGATCATTTCATCGAGACTGACGCCCTCTGTCTTTATGACGCTGTTGACGCCGAAACTCGCGGTAACGGTTATGGTTGTATCCTCCCATGCAATCTTCAATGCACCAATTTTTTCCCGCAGCCTTTCCGCAATGAGCATGGCATGTTTATGATCTGTTTCGGGGAGCAGAAGGGTGAATTCCTCGCCTCCCCACCGGGCAAAGAGGTCGGAGCCCCGCAGACTGGAGGCGCAGGCTGCGGTAACTTCCTGTAATATCAGGTCTCCCGCGGCATGT
>JAKQCH010000287.1 GCA_029573825.1 Spirochaetota bacterium
CTTTTTTCCCAGAAGAGCACAAAGCTTGTGGGGTGTTCGCGGTATATCAGCCGTTTCGCCGCAATTTCATGGATACCTGCGGGCTGCTGCTGCAGAAATTTCAGTATCCTCTCCTCGCGCTTATGTATCCTGTCACGGTACTCAACGAGCACATCGTTGATATTCTCATTAATGATATAGGGAATATGCCCGGTGGCAACCTTCTTCAGCTTCAGGCCGATAATTCGGTTTATGGTGTTGATAAAATCGTCAACCCCGGAATCGTCGTCGCCATACCAGGGGCCCACCTTCGTAAGACACACATCACCGAAAAACGCGAAATCAAGACGGGGAAAATAAAATGAGCAGTGCCCCGCGGTATGCCCGGGGGTGTGGAGCACCTGAATCTGTGTGCCGCCGCACCACAGCACCTGACCATCCCGAAGTTCTTCATCGACGCGCCAGGGCTCGAATATCCTCGGCATGGTGTCGGCGATCTTGCCAAGTTCCTGTGCATGGTCCTCGACGCTTCCTTCCATCAGCTCATCCCACCCCTCCGTAGCGGTGAGCTTTTCAGGGGTGTTCATCGCTTTTTCTTCTATGGGGTGCGCATATATTCGCGCCCTGATGAACCGGTCATTGCCGCTGATATGGTCCAGATGGTGGTGAGAGATCAGAAGAGTATCGATGGTTTCAGGGCTCACGGAGGCAAGTATGCTCCCCGCCCCACTGTCAATTATCAGACGTTCTGTATCTTCCACGAGAAGACAGTTGCTTGAAGTAAATCCCTCCTCGGTAAACACCATGGATACCGTGTCGAATAATTTCTCTACCATATAAACCCTCCGGCGCGGCACTGTACTGACAGGCGGCCGCAATCAACAGAACCATGCGGTGCAGTCTTTCTCATGAGGCCTTATTATACGGGAAAAAGGCTTGATATTGTCAATCATTATATAACATACTGCTATAGAATGTTATTATTGATGGAATGGTTCCACCCTCCCTTCAATAAATAGTTTTCTATAATTGACATATACTATTTTTAGAGTACACTGAATTATTCAGATGATAAAAAACGAGTCTTCACATTCAGATATGAATAATTTTGAGACAGAATCAATTCTGAAGCTGACCCGGACGCTCTCCGGTGAAATCGACACCGGATCGCTTTCCTGTGACATTATGACAGCGGCGCTGAAGATATCCCGCGCAGCAAGGGGATACTGCTTCTTTTCTGAAGAGAAAATTCAGGTTTTGACAGCGGAAGGCTCCTCGGGAGAAGGCCCTGCGGGGAATGCCGTGACAGTGAACACCGTGCCCTCCATTCCCCGGGACCGGGCGATAACGGACAGTGCCGGAAACACCCGGCTTTCAGAACCGGTGCTGGAGCATGTCATCACCACCGGAGAGGACATTATTATGCATGATATAACCAGGAGAACAGTATTTACCGGAGACCCGCACCTGATGAACACCGCACAGGGTTCACTCTTCTGCGTTCGGCGTGACAGCGGCAGCTCACAGGTGCTGCTGTATCTTGAAGGGCCCTCCGCTTCACCCGGTGATTACCGGGGGGAACAGCTCGGGATGCTGGCAGCGCAGGGGGCAGTGTCCCTTGAAAACGCCCGCCGATATCAGAACCAGGAAAAAACGCTGCGGCAGCTGAAACATGTGCGAAGCATTAAGGACAGCCTCCTCCGGTACAACGAAAGAATCCGGATTGACAGCCTTCAGCAGCAAATCAACACCCCCTTTCTGACGACCGCGATGAATACCCTGCGGGAGTTAGCGGAATATGACATACGAAAAGCCGACAGCGCGACCATCTTCCTGGGAGAAGTATTCCGCTACATCACCGATGAATCCTTTAACCCGGTGGTTCCGTTTTACCGTGAGTGGGACTTTGTGAAGGCATATCTGGACTTTGAAAAGCTGCGGCTCTTCCCCGGCCTCTCCACGTCGATGAACAGCGGGGGTGATTTCTCCTCGGTGATGGTGCCGCCACTCTCCCTGCAGTCAATTATTCAGACAGCGACGGACACATGGTACAGCGGCAGCAGCGGGAATGATTTAGCCCTTGACCTGTCCGCGGCAAGCACCGGAGGGAACGTCATTATTGAAACCAGATGCAGGGGAAAAGGAGTCGCCCCGGCTGCTGAACCAGCCGGGATCTTCGACACGACAGTGGAGCGGTTTCATCATGTATCCGGCGATGCCGGCGTTGTATTCCATCAGAACGGCCCTCAGGACATCAGCATTGTCCTGAAATTTTCCATTGCGGACAAACAGCAGACATGAACGGCAATAACAGCATCACGGTGTTAATCGCGGAAGACGAACTCCCCGCACGGGAACTTCTGATAGACTATATTCTCACCCGGAACGAGCTCCGCCTTCACGGCATCGCGAAGAACGGCGAGGAGACCCTTCACAAACTTTCCGCCGAGCAGTACGACCTCCTGTTTCTCGACATCAACCTCCCCGTCATGTCGGGCATTGAAGTGCTGGAACAGTTAGAGGTCCTTCCGTATGTCATCTTCACCACGGCATACGACCGATACGCGATCAAGGCTTTCGAGATGGGAGCGGTGGATTACCTGATTAAGCCATTTACCCTGGAACGGTTCAACCGCTCCGTGGACAAGGCCCTTTCCCTCATCTACAACAACGGCACCTTCATGAGCAAACTCAGTCAGATCGGCCTCTCCTTCAAGCAGGGGGAAAACCATTACCTCCTGTCATATAACGACATCATCTATATCACCTCCCACGGCAAGCACTCGATAATTCACACGGAGGGCAGGGATTTTGAAACTGCGATACTGCTGAAAGACATGGAGCAGAAAGTGCCGAAAAATATTTTCATGCGGATACACAAGCAGTGTATTGTGAACATCTCCTTTATTTCCCATCTGCAGTACCTCATCGGCGGGCAATACGAAATGTTCCTGAAAGACAACGAACACACCTCCCTCACGGTGGGGAGAAAATACGCCAGGGACCTCAAAAGGACCCTGGGCATCTGACGAATAGTGCGATGAAGGACTCTTCCGGTGTTACATCATCCGAGGGCAGCACGCTTTCTTCATGGGACTCCGTGAAGAAGGTTCTTTCCGTGACACAGGCCATGGCTGCGGAAACCCGCTACGAAAGTCTCATGGATTTATTTATCCGCGAGTCATTGAATATCTCCGGGGCCCGGCGCGTTCTTCTTATGGTTCGATATGGAAACAGGATCACCCTTGAAGCGGAAGGCGCTCTTTCGGAAGCCGGCACCGGGGGTGATATCGACACGTCGTTGCATACAGTTTCGCCCCCGGTCATACCGTATCCGGAAAACACCTCATTCATGGGAATGCCCCTGAGTATGCTCATGAAACTCATTGAGGGAAGTTCCGATATCCTTCAATGCGGCAGCGCCGATACGCCCTCAGACCAGGATGCCGGTATCGACCGCCCCGAAACCGCGACGCTCCTCTTTATCCGGACCCGCTTCAGGAAAAAGGAAACCATCGGCTGTTTTGAATACCCTGCCGGCCATGGGGCGATCAGCGAAGATATAACCGGCATGCTGCTTCCGGTATTCATGCAGGGCGCGGTGTCGATTGAAAACGCCCTCACCTGCACCAGGCGCGAGGAAA
>JAKQCH010000452.1 GCA_029573825.1 Spirochaetota bacterium
ACCATTGGCAGTAATAATAATATCTTTCTTCCTGTCAGTAATTTTCAGGAATCCGTCCTCATCGATCATGCCGATATCGCCTGTCTTGAAATAGCCGTCTTTGGTCATGACCTCTTTTGTGGCGGCGGGGTTGCCATAATAGCCTTTCATGACATTGTCGCCTTTTATAAGGATCTCTCCATCGGAAGCAATTTTTATATCATTTCCGGCGATAGGTTTACCAACGGTGCCGAACTTAAAAGCTGCGGGCACATTGAAGGAACCGCATGGCGCTGTTTCGGTAAGACCATAACCCTGGGCAATAAAGATATTGGCGGCAAAGAAAAACTCTTCAATATCCTTTCCAAGAGGAGCACCTCCGGCAGAGAAGAAATTAAGTCTTCCTCCGAGCAGGTCTCTAATTTTATGCAGTACCAGTTTATATGCTACAGCGTGTTTTATTTTCAGCATCAGGGGAATACGTTTTCCTTCTATCTCCGCAAACCGGTATTTTTTGCCGGTTGCGATACCCCAGCCAAAAAGTTTTTTCTTTACCCCTGAAGCTTTTTCAACGTTTGCATTAATGGCCGCATACATTTTTTCATAAAGCCTGGGGACACCGACCATATACGTCGGACGCACTTCCTGGAAATATTCCACGATTTTGTTGGTATCATAGCAGAAATATTCCGTTCCCCCTTTCGAGTGCACCCAGTAGAGCGAGCACTTTCCATAGACATGGCTCAATGGAAGGAAAACGAGTTCAATATCATCCTCACCCATGGGGAACCCGGCGTTCAGGGCATCCATTTCAACGAAGAAGCTTTTATGCGCGAGCAGCGCCCCTTTCGGATCGCCTGTTGTTCCGGAAGTGTATATAATAGTTGAGATATCATCAGGAGTACCTGATGCGAGCCGTTTTTGCAGTAGATCGTTTTTTTGAGATTTTCTTCCGGTCTCATAGAGATCATCGAGATACATCACATTTTTATTTTGTTCAATTTTTACTGCTTTATCATATACGATCACCTTTTTAAGGGTTTTATTTTTTTTGAAAAATTTCATTATATTGTCATACTGAAACTGACCATCAACAAAGATTACCTTGATTTTGGCGTCATTGACGATAAATTCAGCCTGCTCGGCAGTATTGGTCGCATAAATTGCCACAGTCGAGCCTTTGACGCTCATAATCGCATAATCGCAGATTGTCCACTCCGGTCTGTTCCCTGAATAAATCGCTACCAATTCATTTTCGGCAACTCCGAGCTCCAGGAGTCCTCTGGCGACATTATCAATGCGTTCGCCAAATTCCTTCCATGTGATGCCGATCCATTCATCACCTTCCTTATGGAAGAGAGCCTTCTTCTTGTCCGAATATTTAGAGACCTGTTCATGGATCATTAACGCTAAATTCCTTACTCCCATGTTTTTTCTCCTGATATATATTATTACAGACGTGCAATATGCTTTTTTATTTGCCGTATAAAAGATACAATTATATTATTCAATATATTGTAATTTAACCATAAAACTAAAAAAAATATGATTTCAGGAGAATTGTTTTCAGATAAAGATATTTTTGTGCATTTCGATGAAAACAGTGAAAACCGGCAGTATAAAAGCTTCATCCAGCCGGAAGGATAATTGTGATCTGAAATAGATAATTTCACCCCGGCGATGTAAAAAACTTGCCAACCCGACATCTTTTATATATTTGTCACAATTGATACCACACGGTCAGGATGCAGTATATAGTACCGGAACCATTATAATTCAGCAGCGACATTAATTAAATGCAGCGAGGAAAAAAAGCCATGAGTTATGAATTCTATTCAGTAGAAAAAAAGGGCCGCATCGCCTGGGTCTGGCTCAACCGCCCGGAGAAAAAGAACGCCATGAATCCCCCGGCATGGACGGAAACTATTCCGATATTCAGAGAACTTGACGAAGACGATGAGATTCGCGCCGTCATACTTGCGGGGAAAGGGGCCTGTTTCTCCGCGGGCATTGACCTGCCCTCCATGATTCCGTTTTTCAGCGAGCTTCTCGAAAAGCAGCAGTACGGCGGCATCAAGAGAAAATTTTTCGAGAAAATTGTATCCCTGCAGGAAGGAATTTCAGCGATGGAACAATGCAGGAAACCTGTCATTGCCGCTGTCCACTCCTACTGTATCGGGGGTGGCCTTGATGTGATAACGGCATGCGATATACGCCTCTGCACAGAGGATGCGGTGTTTTCACTTCGCGAAGCTGCGATTGGATTTGTTGCTGACGTAGGAGTGCTCCAGCGAATTCCCACAATTGTGGGACAGGGTAACGCGCGTGAACTGGCGTATACCGCGAAAGACATTGATGCCCGGCGTGCAAAAGAAATCCAGCTCGTCAATGAAGTCTATAAGGATTACGACAGCCTCCTCAAAGCTGCGGAAACAATGGCCCTGGATATCGCGGCGAACTCGCCCCTTGCGGTACAGGCGTCAAAGTCAGTATTGAAATACGGGATAGGTAAATCAATCGAAGACAGCCTCAAATTCAACGCTGCGGTGAGCAACTACACCATTCCATCAAATGACCTCATTGCTGCAGTTGAGGCCTTCGCACAGCGGAAAAAGCCGGAGTTTTCCGGAACCTAAAGGTATAACCGTGCGGGGGAATATAATTCAGGGGATGACCCAACCAGCCATCCCCTGAAGTGCTCTTACTTATACATCGCGTCAATCAAATCCCTGTACTTATCCAGCACCACTTTCCTCTTTACTTTCAGTGTCGGCGTCATTTCACCGTCATCCTGGGTGAGTTTTCTCCTGAGGATGGTATAGTTTTTAATCCGCTCATACTCCTCAAGTTCAGTGTTTACCCGCTGAATATCTTCATCCACCAGCTTTTTCAGCACATCGGTGGCGATAAAGTCCTCACCGACCTCCACGCACATAGGGGCCGGATCTTCAACAAATACCAGCTTCGATTTGTCGTATGGGATATTATTGGTGTTATAATAATCGATGAGCGTCTCAAACCTCGGTATCACAAGGGCCGTAACATACTTGCGCTCTGAACCGACAGGAAACACCAGCTCGACCCAGCGGCTTATGGAGAATTTGCTTTCAATCTTGTTCGCGGCGACATTTTTGCCCGTATCCAGCACCATGAGGCCTTTCTTGCGGTCAACAATTTTAATGTATCCGTCAGCAAGCATTTCAACGATATCGCCGGTCTTGTAAAAGCCGTCCGCGGTGAACGCGTCCTTTGTGGCTTCGGGATTGTTCCAGTATTCGGTGATCATGTTATCACCCCGCACCTGCCACTCCCCGTCTTCCGCGACACGTCCCTCAACGCCCACGCACACCGGCCCCACAGACCCGGGGAGGATTCTATGCAGCTTGTTGAGGTTTATGGTGTTACAGGTCTCCGTGGCGCCGTATCCCTCAATGATGCGTATTCCCATAGCCATAAACACCTTGCAGAGTTCCGCGGGGAGGCTCCCTGCTGCGGAAAACGCGAAGCGATAGCGGCCGCCGAGAAGCTGACGCACCTTACTGAAAAGAATTTTATCATACAGGTGAAACTTGAATCCAAGCCATTTTCCGATTCCCGACGTGAGGTCTATCCCCTCGGACATATCGACAAAACCGTTTTCATCGGCCCGCTTTTCAATGACCTTTAAACCGGTCGCCAGGGCCCTGTCGAATATGAACTTCTTCACCTTTGACTTTGAAGCCTGTTCCCGCATCGCCATATACACCCGTTCATAGATACGGGGCACTGACATGAAGACAGAAGGTTTGAATATCTGAAAATCTTCGACTATGGTTTTCGGTGACGAATAGGCAATCGGCACCGCCGCAAGCATTGCCGAGGTATGGCCGCACTCGCGCTCATAGGTATGGGCGAGGGGCAGAAAGGACATAAGGACATCATCGTCACGATATTCAGGCACAATACGGAGGTCGCGGTTTGCCGCCGCGTTGATGCTGAAGTGGGTATGGACCGCGCCCTTGGGCATCCCCGTTGTCCCGGAGGTGTACACGATGGTCATTTTATCGGTGAGCTCCACGGAACGCCAGCGTTTCTCAAATTCATACTTGTCCTTCGCGAGAAGCGCGATTCCCATTTCCCGCAACGTTTTGAAATCGATGACCATGGAGTCGCTGCTGCTGAACTCATCCTCCATCATGACAATCTTCTCAAGGCCTTTCACCTTCCCTTTTACCGCGAGCGCCTTCTCCAGATTGTCCTCTCCCTGAACAAACACTATCTTTGAACCGGAATCATTCAGAATGTATTCCATTTCCTCCCGGGACTGTGTCGGATAAATACACACGGTGATGCCCGCCGCGCTCAGGATAGAGTAATCCGTCCGCATCCAGTCCGGCGAGGTGTGCGCCATGAGCGCAACCCGGTCGCCCTTCACCACACCAAGGGCCATAAGTCCCGAGGCAAGCTCTTTCACGACCCGCCACAATTCCGCGTAAGTAATTGTCGCAACCTTCCCGTCAGCCCCGCGCCACATCTGTGCTGCGCGCTGGCCGAAACGCACCGCGTTCCGGTTCAGGAGCGCCGGAAACGTACACTGTTCGATGTACCATCTTGCTGATGCTTCGTTCATAATTCCCCCTCACTGCTTATAATAAAATAGTAGTATACTGCACGAACCCGCACCTGCAGGACTGCGGTATGTTCTGAACCGTTTGTCCCCAGGATGCATCAGATTTCCCGGCGCACTTTTCCCTGTAACATTATCCCTGAAACCGCTTTTCTATAAGCACATACACATCATCGCATATCTGTCAAGAGTTAATCATCATCCGGCTCATCAGTCCGGTTCGTCATTGTCCCATGCCCCGCCCAAAAAAATCCTTGAAGAAAATGTCCCATGATGCTGATATTTGCACACATGAGAGGTTCCACATGATTTCATTTGACATTCCCGGGTTCAGGGAACTTTCGCTGTCGCATCTTCTCCTTGATTTCAACGGTACTATCGCACAGGACGGCACCCTGATAAGCGGAGTCCGTGAAGCGCTGGACCGATTGGCGCCGCTGCTCACGATCCACGTCATTACTGCTGACACATTCGGCGAAGCCAGGGAAGAATTGCGAGACGTCCCCTGTGCGTTGAAACTGCTCATTCCGGGAAACCAGGCGGAACAGAAACAGGGGTATCTTCACGAGCTGGGGGCTGATATCACGGCGTGCATCGGGAATGGAAGGAACGACTGCCTCATGCTCCGGGACGCTGCCGTTGGTATCGCCGTCATGCAGAAGGAGGGAGCGGCTGTCGCGGCGCTGCAGGCCGCAGACATGGCGACCGGCAGCATCATCGACGCCCTCGAACTGTTCACCAACCCGCTCCGTCTCAAGGCAACCCTGCGTTCATAGCCATCCCGGAGGGCGCCGGTCTAACACACCCCCGCTGCCGGGAGACCAGAGCAGGCCCGTGAAGATACGGTACCCTGACGGCGGCAGATTATTATTCAGGAGATATAATGATCAGAGCAGTTTTATTTGATATCGACAACACCCTTATCCTCTACGATGAGTTCGAGTTTTTCAGGCAGTATATTCCCCGTGCTTCAGCGGTATTCGCCGATATCATCCCCCCTGAATCCTTTGCTGATACCATAATTTCCGCAACGCAGAAAATGATGCAGAATGACGGCTCCCTGAAAAACAGGGAACTCTTCCTTTCCTTCTTCTGCGGTGACCGTCCTGATCTCCGCGAGGACCTGTGGGAACGGTTTATTGAATTTTACCGAACCGGCTTCCCGGCATTGCAGGATATGGTAACCGCTCCCCCCGGGATTCAGGAGGTCTTTTCCCGGCTGCAGCAGCTCGATATTATCCTTGGAGCGGCCTCGAACCCGATCTGGCCCGAAGAGGTGCAGGAAATGCGGATTTCCTGGTCCGGAATAAATGCGGATGTCTTCAGCTATATCACCCATATTGAGAACATGTCATACTGCAAACCACGGGAGGAATACTATTACGAAATTTCACGCCACCTGCAGGTCCCCCCGGAAGAGTGCCTCATGGTGGGAAATGACCGTATCAACGACCTCGCCGCGGGAAGGGCCGGCATGAAGACCTATCTCACCACTGACAGTGACAGCATCGAGGAGTCCTCCCTGGCACTGAGCAGGCGGATAAGGAAACACAGCAGCGCCGGTGAATTCCCCGCAGATTTCACAGGATCTCTTTCAGGTGTCACCGGTGTCCTGGAACGCCTTGTGCGGTAATGTACGGTATCACCCTGCAGGATTGCCCGACTCCGGATATCATCCGCATATTCGCCAGACCCCCGGCATGTCGTTTTTGAAAAATCACCGCTGGCCATTGAAAACAATTGACGTATATTCCTATACTGAGATATAGTACTTTTTTTGATAACAGCCGGAACATCATGTGCATCCTTCGGCGTCAGCAAATGCTAAAAGCGGAAAACGGAACCCTGCAGCGCACATCTGACAGGCAAGGGAGTAACAGGATTTGGACACACCGATCGAATACATAGATACCGATGACGCGCTGAAGGAGCTGGCGGAGCGGCTCATTGATGAAAAGATTGAGGAGCTGGCCCTTGACCTGGAGGGAGAATACAATCTCCACCGTTACGGAATGCATCTCTGTCTTCTTCAGCTGTTTGACGGAAAGCGCTGTTATCTTGTGGATCCTGTCGCGATAAATGACCTGAGTCCGTTCAACCTCCTGCTGAAAAGTGACATTATGATAGTTATGTTCAGCCCCCACACCGATCTTCTTCTCCTGGAGCATCTTTTCGGTTACAAGGCAGTAAACATTTTTGACACCCAGACAGCGGCACGGCTGTGCGGTCACACACAACTGGCGCTTTCCCGTGTCATTGAGGCGGAGCTCGGGATACAGCTCAACAAAAGCAAGCGGAAACAGCGGGCCAACTGGTGCCGGCGCCCGATTCGCCCGTCCCTGATAGAATATGCCGCTGATGATGTACTATATCTTCTTGATCTGAAAAAGGTGCTGCTGCAGAAAATTACTGATCCCGTGAAGCTGGCGGAACTGGCGGAAAAAAACATTGAATTCGAGGATGTTAAATTCAGGGTCAACAGCAAACCCCATCTTTCCATAAAGAATTCCGGGAGCCTCGACCATAAAGGGAAAATTTATCTGAAGCACTTCTTCCACGCCCGTGATAAAATCGCCCAGAAAATTGACAGGTCTCCCCACAATGTGCTCTGGAATGAGTCCCTGATAACGATATCACAGAATGTCCCGAAAAACAGGGATGAGTGGAAAACGCTGGAGGGGCTGAATCCCCGGGCCATCCCCCTCCTTGAAATATTCATCCGCGCAAAGGAGCGCGCCGACAAAGCGGTTAAAGACGCGGAATCACGCTTCGCCAGTCGTTGAGGTAAGGAAAAAACGCGCCAGAATGATGGTGATGATAAATCCTATGAGCAGTGATATGCCGAGAAGTATGTAGGACCCTATTATCATGCTCCGGGCCTCCCGCGTCATCTGCTGCTTGATGTCATTCCCGATTTTCTCCTGAAGATGCACCAGCTGGTATGTGGTATCCCGCAGTTCCCTGAATCCCACAACCCACTGCTCCATCAGGGCCTTCGCTTTCCCTATTTCCCGCTTCTGAAGGGCCTCATGAAAATGTTCCCTGGCGAGGAGCGGATTTCTGTTCTTTTCCTTCCATACGCGGGCAAGTTCCTGTCCCTCCCGTGTCAGGTTCACTTCCATGAATTCGTTCCAGATTGTGTTATACTCCACTGCGAGTTTCATGGAGTTATCCCGTCGCTGCTTCACCTCAGTCATGTCACCCCGCTCCGCGGCGGAAAGCTCCTGAAGCATGTTTATACGGATCTGAAGAAGGTTTTTCGCGATGGTGTTAAGGTTTTTCACCGAAGTAAACTGGTTCACATGAAATGAGTCGAAGGCGTCATTGGCGGAAACAAGTGAGGATATGCCCTTTATTGACGTATATGCGATAATAACAATAAATACAAGACAGAATGAAAATACCTTAAACGCGACTTTCAGGTTATTTGTCTCTTGTGAATCCTTCATAGTGCCTCACCTGTCAGATATGGTACAATACGTATAAAAAAAGCATATTGCTTTTCGAGCAGGGTGTACGGATATATGCCTCTGCCGCCAATTAACATATAAAAATTGTCATAAACTACATGTTATAAAACCACACAATAAAGGCTGCAACAAATTAATTTTCCTTTTCCGGCACAGCCTTGATAAAAAACATTTGAATTCATTTACCTGACATTTTACTGTGTCCATCCATTCCCGAAGCAGTTGATAAAATTCAATCCAGGATAACGAAATGAAACCATATAACAATGAAACCCTGCAGCTGTCGGAGGGGCGACTGATTGTACCGGCAGGGTATTCACCGTTCCTGAACCTGCGGAAAACCGAAGAGGCGATCCGGTTCATAAAGGACCGTTTCCAGAACGAGCTTGCCGCCGCGCTCAATCTTTCCAGGGTCTCATCGCCTCTTTTTGTTGTGAGCAACACCGGGGTCAACGACCACCTGAACGGCATTGAAAAGCCCGTGAGTTTCGGGATAAAAGATATCGGCGCAACCGCGGAAATTGTCCAGTCCCTCGCGAAATGGAAACGCCTGGCGCTTTCCGACTATGAATTTGCCCCTGGCGAGGGGCTCTACACCGACATGAACGCCATCCGCCCCGATGAAGCCCTGGACAACCTCCACTCAATCTACGTGGACCAGTGGGACTGGGAGCGTATTGTTGACGCGAGTGAGCGCTCTGTTGAATTTCTGAAAAAAATTGTGCGGAAGATATACGGCGTAATACGGGACACTGAGCGGGAGGTATGCCGCCATTATCCGGAACTTCCTGATCCGTTTCTTCCGGATGATATCACATTCATTCACACCGAAGAACTTGAAGAACTGTATCCCTCCCTCACGCCGAAGGAGCGGGAAACCGCGGTCTCCAGGGAGAAGAAGGCGGTATTTATCATCGGTATCGGCGCTGACCTGAAGTCAGGAACTCCCCATGACGGCAGGGCCTCGGACTATGATGACTGGTCCACAGAAGGTGAAAATGGACGGAAAGGCCTGAACGGCGACATCTTCGCCTGGTATCCCCCCCTTCAGTGCGCCTTTGAATTCTCGTCAATGGGAATACGGGTCAATGCGGAATCTCTCCTGAACCAGCTTGAAATCAGAAATGAACTCTTCAAGAAGGACCTCTACTTTCACCGGCGGCTCCTTGAAAACAAGCTCCCACTCACGATAGGGGGCGGGCTGGGCCAGTCGAGGCTGTGCATGTTTTTCCTGCGGAAGGCCCATATCGGCGAAGTCCATGCGAGCATCTGGTCTGAAGAAATGATCAATCAGTGCAGAAGCCACAATATTCCGCTGCTGTAACAGCGGAAACGCTATCCCTGCGGCGACATCACGGCCCTGATTACCACCATCAGGGCCCTTCTATTATCTCGCGGGTTTCCGCGCGTTTTTTCCGGAGACTCATTATGCCGGTGTAAAAGAATCCAAGAGCAAATCCCAGGAGCAGAATAATAAGGATAAAAAGAATCAGGGGCATTTCCATGTTCCAGAACAGGAACTTTAACTGTACCGGATGCGTGTTCTGGGTCGCGATGACGCTTGCCAGCACCACAAGGGTTATCATCATACTTGTTTTAAAATTCATTACGTTCTTCACCCTTTCAGGATATTCAAATTGTATCTGCGATAGAGTACTGTTACCGGCAATGAAAAGTCAACAAAATCTTTTTACCTGAAAATATCCATGACGCCATCGACGAGATGCCCGTTCCATGGTTTTCCCATTCTCAAAAAAATTATACCTGCCATGTGTGTACACATGGCAGGTATACAATGTCATTTACTGTTGACAACGCGTATCTGATAGATATTTCCTGGTAATTGATTTACGTTACTGGGCCCTTCTTCGATGCTTTCTTTGATGTGCTGCAGCTTTTTTTGCGCCGCATTTATGACAGAATCCATGAACTGTTTTACCTTCCCTCTGATACCTCTTTGTCCAGCAGCATCCAGCCTTCGCCTCACATGCTGCTTTGGTCAACCCGCGGCAGGGACTCGCGTTGCGTGCTGAATGAAGTTCTGTGGTATGCATTACCGCGAAGGCAAACATAATGCTGAAGAACACCGGTAGAAACTTTTTCATATATCCTCCTGGATATTTTATTTATTTTTTGAATGGAAGGGCTTTATCAGGAATTACACAGATAGTCAAGCATTATTTAACAGATATCATAATAAGTCCAGATACAGCATGAGACAGCCGCAGCTCATATTATTTCATCCTGACAGAATACTGTGTAATTGATAAACTTTTTTTGAAATCTTCGCTATTCCAGTACATATTAATACTACATAACACTACCCGAAACAAGGAGACAGGTATGTCACGATACAAGATAGACGGCGCCAAATTTGAAACGATTGAGGAATTAAAAGAGAGCCTCTGGCCCCTCTATCAGGACAGAATGAGCAGAGA
>JAKQCH010000316.1 GCA_029573825.1 Spirochaetota bacterium
ACGGAATGACATGCGGGGGAGAAATTTCTGGTGGCAGGACGGTCATGAGGTCGATTACGATACTGCCGATGTCACCAGGCTTCCCGGTATGCTCTTCATCAATTCACCTACCGCAAACGGTTTCGGTGATCTGTCGGGGAATGATGACAGGGACAGCCTGATTGTATTCTGTCCCGGTAACTATGATCAGGAAAAGGGGATATATGACCTTGGGGCGGAGGCGGTGGCGGCCTGGAAAAAGGATCTTGCCCACATGGTGATAGATATCATTGATGCGAGTGTGATCCCGGGAGTGAAGGAAAATCTCCTCTTTGCCGAGGTGATCAGTTCTGTGGACATAGAGCATGATACCCTGGGAGAAAAGGGTAATGCATACGGCACACGTCTTACGGTGAAAGAAATTCTTAAAACCGCGGTGCCCTGTGAATATCCCGTCAGCAATCTGTATAATGTGTCAGCATCGTACAATGCCCCGGGAATCGCGAGCGGAGTCAATACAGGGGTGCGGCTTCTTTACCGGCTGGCAAAAGTGAAGATATAGGCAGTATCAAAATAAAAAAATAATAATTATTTTTGCAACTCCCGGGGGCGTCACGCTGTCTTAATCTATACTACTCCTGTTGTATTAATTGTTGAAACGACAGTCGCGTATTGTACAATAATGCCAGGAAACCCATACTATCTTAAGGAGCTGTCATGCCCGGATTAATACTACGGACCCTTCTGGGATCATTCACTATTACACTTTTCACGCTTAATACCGTTTTCTGGTCCATTTTCCTTTTCCCGACGACTTTTTTGAAGGTGATGCTTCCTTTCAACCCATTCCGGAACTGGATAAACAGAGTGCTGGGAGTCATCGCCCATTCCTGGATTTTCTGTAATAATCAGGCCCTCAGGATTACACGGAGGATCGAATGGGATGTTAACGGAGTTGTTAATCTCAGCATGAACAGCTGGTATCTTGTCCTCGCGAACCATCAGTCATGGACAGATATTATGGTTCTGCAGAAAATATTTTATAAAAAAATACCCTTCCTGAAGTTCTTTCTGAAAAAGGAGCTTATATGGGTGCCGATATTAGGAGTAGCATGGTGGGCATTTGACTATCCATTCATGAAACGGTTTTCAAAATCATTTCTCGAAAAGAACCCTCACCTGGCGGGGAAAGATATTGAAATAACCAAAAAGGCGTGCCATAAGTTCAAACACATACCTGTCTCAATCATGAATTTTGTGGAAGGGACCCGGCTTACCCCTGAAAAACATGCCCGGCAGCAGTCTCCGTATCCCAATCTTCTCAAGCCGAAATCGGGGGGAGTCGGCTTTGTGTTCTCAATAATGGGGGAACAGCTCACCAGCATTCTCAATGTTACCATCGCATACCCCGGCGGACCCTATTCCTTCTGGGATTTTCTCTGCGGCAGAGTGAAGAAAATTATTGTGGATGTTGAAGAAATGCCGGTGACAAAAAACCTGATTGGGGATTATATCAATGATCCCGGCCACAAGGAATGGCTCCAGAAATGGATGAATGACTTATGGCAAAAAAAGAGTGAAAAGCTGTCAATGATGATGAACGAAACGCCTTCTGTGGCTGTTCTTTCCGGTTCACAGGAAAGCGATTGTGAAGCTCCTGAACTGAGAAGTATTAATTAATTTTATTTTTTCCAACAGGATTTCCCGCAATGAACCATGGTAAATATGGCCTCATTGCGGGGAGTTGTCAGAATAAGCCGGCACCGTGAAACCGCACCATGTATTTCCACCTGTATGAACACCGCAAATTCTTTGCCTCGGAATACGTCAGATGAATTTGGTAAGGTATTATTTATAGCAGGGAAATTGTTGTACTTATCTGTAAAAGTCACAGGTTTTGCCAATGTGAAAAAAGCTATGCAGGAATTTAAAAAAAGAGTAGCCTTTCTGCAGGGGCAAAAGATATTCTTGCAGCATTGTCCGGGGATAGCTGGATTTTATTATTGCGAAATCAATGGGAGCTGACGGATACGCAGAGAGCGCGGTGACGGCCCCTGAAGAAATGAAAAGGTTATGTAAAGCGTTTAAATAAAATGAAAACAAATACTGACACAATACAGTTTATTGCGCCGGACTTTGAGAAGCTGGTTGCAGATGTTCTGGTACAGGGAGGGTTTCAGTCTCCGGACCAGGCAAATGAATCCATGCGCCGCAAGGCTGAGGAAGCGGCGAACCGTGCCCTTGCTTCTATTGATCCGAAAGCAATTGTCGCACCCCATCCCTTTACCGGTGCGGAAAAGGGAATACTCACCGCCTCATCCGTGGTGCTGAAGAGTGCGAAACTCTCCCATCTCATCCGGCAATATGAAGGTCCCGAGTTGATATGCGTGTTTCTCGGCACTATCGGTCCGCGTTTTGATCAGGAGATGGAGCAGCTCAGTGACGGGTCAATGCTCGAGTCGCTTTTCCTTGATGCCGCGGGGTCCGTTCTCGTAGAGCATTATGTGGACATAATCGAAGAGGACGTACGCCGCCGCTTCGCGGAGGACGGGCTGGAAGCCTCGCTGCGTTTCAGCCCGGGATATTGCGACTGGGAAACCGGCGAAGGCCAGAAGGCGCTTTTTTCATTGATAAACGCGGCATCAATCGGGGTACGTATAAAGGAGTCCGGGATGATGCTGCCGGTGAAATCAGTTTCAGGGGTGATTCTGGGTGCGCGGAAAATTTCGCACCGTACGCCATGCACCTTCTGCGCGAAGAAGGATTGTCCCTACCGCAGAGAGCCGTTTCTTGGAAAAGAAGCGTAATCCTCAGCATTACATGTTGCGCCGGTACTTTCCTCCCACTTCATAGAGAAGTTTCGTTATCTGCCCCATACTGGCGTACCTGACAGCATTCATAAGTTCACCGAAGATGTTGCCTCCCTGCAATACGGTATCCCGCAGCGCATTGAGGGCCTCTTCGCATGCAGCGCTGTTACGCTCCTGAAAGTTCCTGAGGTTTGCAATCTGCGACTGCTTTTCTTCATACGTGGCCCGGGTGAGCTCCGTTGCGGGGGCAGTGTAATCATCACCTGCGGAATTGGGGTTAAGATACGTGTTCACCCCGATAATGGGATATTCCCCGGTATGCTTTTTGTACTCATAGTAAAGAGATTCCTCCTGAATCCTGCTGCGCTGATAATAGGTTTCCATTGCTCCTAAAACCCCGCCGCGCTGGCTTATTGCGATAAACTGCTCAAGAACAGCTTTTTCCACCTCGTCAGTGAGCCAGTCAATGATGAAACTTCCCTGGAGGGGATTCTGGTTTTTGAAGATGCCGTATTCCTTGCTGATGATAAGCTGAATTGCCATGGCACGGCGCACTGATTCCTCTGTGGGGGTGGTGACCGCTTCATCGTAGGAGTTGGTGTGAAGCGAGTTGCAGTTATCGTTGAGCGCCATGAGCGCCTGCAGAGTGGTACGTATGTCGTTGAACTGCATCTCCTGGGAGTGGAGGGACCGTCCTGATGTCTGAATGTGACATTTCAGGCGCTGGCTCTGTTCGTTCGCGCCGTACTTGTACTTCATCGCGACAGACCATATTCTCCGTGCGACACGAATCAGCACATTGTATTCCGGGTCCATACCGCTGGAAAAGAAAAACGAGAGGTTCGGGGCGAAGTCGTCAATTTTCATGCCGCGGCTCAGATAGTATTCCACATAGGTGAAGGCGTTGGAAAGCGTCAGGGCAAGCTGGGTAATGGGATTGGCCCCCGCCTCGGCAATGTGGTAACCGCTGATACTCACGGAGTAGAAATTTTTCACCGCGTTCCGGATAAAAAATTCCTGGATGTCACCCATCATTCTAAGGGCAAATCCTATGGAGAAAATACAGGTATTCTGACCCTGGTCCTCCTTCAGGATGTCCGCCTGCACCGTGCCTCGTATGTTTTGAAGAACAAAGTCCCGTATTTTCTGAATTTCAGCGTTGTCCGGTTCATGACCGTTCTCAGCTCTGAATTTCTCAATCTGCTGATCAATGGCGGCGTTGAAGAAAAATGCCAGCATAATCGGGGCGGGGCCGTTAACCGTCATGGACACGCTGGTATTGGGAGCGCAGAGGTCGAATCCTGCATAGAGTTTCTTCATGTCCTCGAAGGTGCAGATGCTTACACCGCTTTCACCGATTTTTCCGAACACATCAGGTTCCTCGGCAGGGTCCTCGCCATACAGGGTTATGGAGTCGAAAGCCGTGGAAAGGCGTTTCGCGTCATCATTCTGCGTGAGGTAGTGAAAGCGCCTGTTGGTGCGTTCGGGAGGGCCTTCACCGGCGAACTGCCGTTTCGGGTCTTCGCCTTCGCGCCGGAAGGGAAAGACCCCTGCGGTATAGGGGAAATGTCCCGGAAGGTTTTCTCTCCGTATCCATTTCAGGATGTCAGCGTTGCTTTCAAAAGCGGGGAGCGCTATCCGGGGGATTTTAAGGCCGGAAAGCGATTCGCTGTGAAGAAGCGTATGTATCTCCCGGTCCCGGACTTTCGTGACAATTTCATCTCCACTGTACTGTGCCTTCACCGTGTCCCATCGTTCAATGGACTCAGCAGCGTCAGGATCAAGGGCGCGTTGATGTTCTGCAATTTTATCCTCAATTCCGGCGTCGCGGATATCTTCCGAGGCGATCCGAAGGGCTTCAATTTTTTTTATAATGGCAGCGGAGCTTTCCGTCGTTTCGTGGTACTTCTGTATGGTGCCGGCGATTTCCCAGAGATAGTGTTCACGTTCTGTCGGGATGATCGCGGAACGGGACTGGTCTTTTATGGAATATGTTTCGATGGAAGGGACTTCTATGTCAAGGAGTCCTTTTTCCTTCAGCAAAGAGAGAAGGCGTTCGAAAAACACATTCAGACCTGGGTCGTTAAAATTACTCGCCACGGTGGCGATAACGGGAAGCTTTTCATCGGGTACGTTAAACAGGTTATGGTTACGGCAGTACTGTTTGCGGATATCACGAAGTGAGTCCATTGAATTTTTATGGTCGAACTTGTTCAGCACCACCATGTCCGCGTAATCGAGCATGTCTATTTTTTCAAGCTGAGACGGCGCGCCGTATTCCGAGGTCATCACGTATACCGAGAAATCACAGAATTCAGTGATTGTGATATCGCCCTGGCCGATACCGGGGGTTTCCACAATTATCAGATCATAATTTGAAGCGCGCAGTATCGCTATGGAATCACGTATTGATATGGTAAGCTCGTTTTTGGAGTCACGTGTCGCGAGAGAGCGCATGAACACACGGTCAGGGTCGATAAAGTTCATGCGGATACGGTCTCCGAGGAGGGCGCCGCCGGTTTTTTTTCGTGTGGGGTCAATGGCAAGAAGCGCAAGCTTTTTGTCGGGATAGTGGTGCAGGAACCTGCGGATAAATTCATCTTCAAGGGAACTTTTACCTGATCCCCCGGTGCCGGTGATACCGATAACAGGGGTATTCCGTGACATCGATACAATCTCTTTCCCGATGGTGGTATAGACGTCCTTCTTGTCGATATAGTCACGTTCCGCGATTGAAATCAGCTGGGTAACAACAAAACTGTTATGGTTCGCAATGCTTTCCTTCCAGCTTTCCGGCAGAGGCGGATGTTCTACTGAACGGGCTTTTTCCAGCATGTCAAGGATTATGCCGGCTAATCCAAGGCGCTGTCCGTCTTCAGGGGAATAGATTTTTTCGATACCATAGGCTTCAAGTTCCGCAATTTCTTCAGGGACGATGACTCCGCCGCCGCCGCCGAAAATCTTTATGTGCCCCACGCCATTTTCATCAAGGAGGTCCTTCATGTATTTAAAAAATTCCATGTGTCCGCCCTGGTATGAACTTACCGCTATTCCCTGGACGCCCTCCTGGATAGCGGTGCAGACAATTTCCTTTACGGAACGGTTGTGTCCGAGGTGGATGACCTCAGCGCCCTCCTGCTGCAGGATGCGGCGCATTATGTTGATGGAGGCGTCATGTCCGTCAAAAAGCGAAGTTGCAGTCACAAACCGTATTGTTCCCATAGAAACCTTCTTGCGTTA
The DNA here is from genome assembly GCA_029573825.1 of Spirochaetota bacterium. Taxonomy (GTDB): domain Bacteria; phylum Spirochaetota; class UBA4802; order UBA4802; family JAGODF01; genus JAKQCH01. The sequence goes on from JAKQCH010000316.1 coordinate 6,030, forward strand.
ATAATAATTGTTGATCATGAAATGGGCTTCTGCTGACGGGAAAGTAATTTTGCGATTTTATATGTATGTGAGAGCATGAACAGCATGGCCCAAAAATTACCACTTAATGATGAAATATAATATTGTGATTTTACTGTCCAGAAGAAAATTTCAGATATGAAAGAATGATTATTTTTTTATCACTTTCCGGCATAGTATGTATATTTGTCTGCTGGAAATGGTACAGCAATACAGCGGACATACATACTATGCCGGGCATTAATTCAATTATTTGATTAAACGGGTGAACAGATTTATAGTTGTCCAGAATATGGAAATGCTGTGGTCACCTATTCTTTGCCACCGTCTTCCGGATCATACGTGCCGTCAGGAGTTGCTTTATCGATAACATGGGGAAGAATGTCCTGCAGTTCTCTGGTTGCCTGCTCTTCGCTCATGCCGGATTTTTCTGCAAAATCACGGACCTTATCTGCTCCAAGGGTATTACGCACCTGATCCTGTGTAATCGGACGGTTTTCTCCTGTGCCGATCCATGACTTTACCGTGTCTTCAAGGCCGCCTTCCCTGAATTTCTCGACAAGTCCATTGACCCCGGACTCTTTAAAAAGCCCTACGACGTTTTCCACTACATTCTGGTTGTGTCCCCGCTCTTTGCCGAGTGCCTGCGCGGCAGATACAATCTTATCAAAAATTCCCATGGAATCCTCCCGGATATAATGTATTGCAGAATGATGCATGCTGTCATCCTGTTGTAATGTGAAAGAAAGAATATACATTGCGCAGGAATGAAATGCAATAATTTTTTCTTGTTGCAGCGGATACATGAAAGTATACAGTTATGGAAAATCTTACAGGCTGCTGCGTGCACTGTGTTCAGAATGAAATGATATTATTACCAATACATGTAACCGGAGTCTTCACATGAAACGTTTTTCAATACTGCTGTGTATACTTTGTGCGATGATGCGTTTCGCTTCTGCGGAGAGCGGAAATAGCACCTCTATCCTGGACCTTGTACGGAACGGTGAGGAGAAAAAAGTCCTCGCTGCGCTGGATGCCGGAGTCAGCATCAAAGTCAGGAACCGGTTTGGGGAAACACCTCTTATGCTTGCCTCGGAGCGGGGCAATGGGAAGATTGTGGCTGCGCTGCTTAAGGCGGGTGCGGATGTCCGGGAGAAAAGAAAGAACGGCGTCACGGCCCTTATGATGGCCGCTGAACGGGGTCATGTCGATGCGGCAAAGGAGCTTATCCGCGCATCAGCGGAAGTGGACGCGGCAGCGGAAAACGGCAATACCGCGCTGTTGTGGGCGGCGATGCGGGGACATTATGATGTGGTGAAACTCCTGACGGAAAAGGGCGCCGATATCAGCCGGAAAAATAAAAACGGTTATACCGCTGCGGAACTTGCGGGAAAGTGGAGAAGGGGAAAAATTGTACAGTACCTCAGAGAACTGGAGCTGAAAAAGATCGCTCCGGACAATGGAAAAGATAAATCCGGACCAGTGAAATCCCCCCGCAGTGAAGATGAGGAAGAAGAATAATTCTGTTCTGTTAGACGTGCAGCATAACGTGTAACAGGAGAGGGCATTATTGTTATATTGGAAAATTGAAAAGATGACGGTATTATTCTTTACAATCTGTATTATATCGTCAAACTTGAAAAAAATATATTCCGGGATACCGCAAGGAGAATGTGTACATGTATGACATGAAACAGTATGAGGAAAAGAAAATCACGATGGAAGAGTGCCTCGGGCATATTAATCCTGGTGACAGGATTTTTCTCAGCAGCGGTGTCGCAATACCCGCACAATTTGTCACCTCGCTGTTAAACTCTCCCGGATTGTCAAATTATGATCTTGAAATCATTCAGCTTTTTACCACGGGTGATTTTTTTTCAAGTAATGTATGTGAATATCTCAGCTACAGGCTTAAGAACTTTCGTGCAGGTGACAGCTCCAGCAGTGATATGTGTCAGGGTCGTGTTGATTATATCCCGGCAAATCTTGTTGAAATACCATACATCTTCGCCACAGGGGCCATTGAAGTTGACGTCGCGGTTATAACGACTTCCCCGCCGGATAAACGCGGATATGTAAGCCTCGGAATATCGATAGATGTTGCACGGCTAGCGATAAAAAACGCTAAAATTGTGATTGCTGAAGTGAACCGGAATATGCCGGTCACATACGGCGACACATCCGTACACATAGACCAGATTGATTATATAGTTGAAAGCGATCTGCCCATTCTTGAACGGGAACGGGTCCCGTACGGTCCGATGCTTGACCGCATGGGATGGAACATCGCGAACCTCATTGAAGACGGCTCCACCGTGGTGCTCCATGTGGGGAGGCTCTTTGACGCTGTCGCGCACCACTGCAAAAACAAGAAAAACCTCGGCGTCTATACCAATGTGGTATCGGACTGGGTGATTGATCTTATTGAATCCGGTGCCATTTCCAATGAACGGAGCATTGATGAAGGTGGCAAGGTGTCCACAAGTTACTGCTACGGCACGAAGAAGCTGTACGAGTTTGTTGACCACAATCAGCTTTTCGGTTTTTTCTCGGTGGCGAAGCTTGCGGACCCATATAATATCCGGCGCATCAGAAAGCTTATCAGCATCATGAATGTTGAGAAGATGGATATCACCGGCGGCAGCATCGTGTTCCATTCCGGCGACAATCTGCTGTCCGGATACGAGAGCAAGTTTAATTTTGCAGCCGGCACGGCGCTTTCCGGGAGCGGGAAAGTTATTTTCGCACTGCGGTCTGTTGATCAGGACGGGAAGAGCAATATCGTCATCAACCATGGAAGGGACAATGAAAGGGTTCGTTCCACCCTCGGGGCAATCCGCTATGTAGTCACAGAATATGGTGTGGCCAACCTCTTCGGGAAGTCGCTTCGCGAACGTGCGCTTTCGATCATAAATATCGCCCACCCGGATCACCGGGAAATGCTTCTTGGAGAGGCAAAGGCCCTGGGGTATCTTTTCCCCGACCAGATTTACACCATCAAGAATGCCGTCAATTATCCCGACGAGCTGGAGACCCGTAAAACGTTCAAGGGGGGGCTGGAAGTGAAAATCCGACCTATCAAGCCCACCGATGAAGATATGATGCGTCGCCTTTTTTACAAGTTCTCTGATGAAGCAAAGTATCTTCGCTATTTTACCACAGTAAAAACAATGCCCCATAAGAACATGCAGAAATACATCAATATCGATTATAATAATATTCTTGCAATTGTGGCAGTATTACAGAGCGGTCATAACGAAAGGATTATTGCGGAAGCGAGATATGCCGCATATCCTGACGGTAAAAAATACGATATGGCATTTCTTGTTGATGAGGAGTTTCAGGGAAGGGGTGTGGCTACCTTTATGCTGAATTATCTAATTAAAATTGCCAGGGAACGCGGAGTAGAGATGCTGACTGCTGATGTGCTGCCGCAGAATGAAAAGATGCTCAGGGTCTTTGACCGGGCATTTATTAAACCGGAAAAACGGGTCGAATCCGGCGATTATGAGATTATTTTTAATCTCAAGGATGGGGCAGGCAAAGACTGATTCGAAAAACAGCAGCACCTTCCACCCATCCGGTGCGGAGTGCGTGAAAATGATTATGTATACTTCAATGGGAGATGAAAAATGAAGATTGCGGTTTTAAACGGGAGCCCGAAAGGTGAATTAAGTGTCACCATGCAGTATGTGAAATATATACAGAAGAAGTTTCCCAAACATTCCATGACCTTTTACAATATTTCACAGAATATTAAGAAAATTGAAAGGGATCGAAGCGCCTTCGATACGATTATCAAGGGTGTTGAAAGGGCCGATCTTGTTATCTGGTCGGTGCCGCTGTATGTGTGCCTCGTTCCGTCACAGTATAAACGTTTTATCGAGATGATAGGGGAGTTGAAGGCGGACCAGGCCTTCCGCGGGAAGTATGCGGCGGTTATTACCACATCAATCCACTTCTATGACCACACCGCCCATAATTATATGCGGGCGGTCTCCGAGGATCTTGGCATGAAATTCGCCGGCGCGTTTTCTCCTGACATGTTTGACCTCATGAAAGATGATGAGCGCGAAAAGCTTCTCACCTTCGCTGAATCCGTATATACGATTGTAACCAACAAGAGTGCGGTGACAAGATCGTTTCAGCCCCTCCAGGGGGTGAAGTTAAAATAT
>JAKQCH010000321.1 GCA_029573825.1 Spirochaetota bacterium
GGTCATTTATTCATTATGAAACGTCAGGAAAAAACAGAGGAACTGTACCGCACCGCGTTGAATATTTTCGCGGAATACGGTTTCAAAAAGACCACCATTGAAGACATTGCCTCCGCAATGGGTCTCGCGAAGGGTACGATCTATCTCTACGCGAAAAACAAGCGGGAACTGTACCGGGACACCGTGGCGTGGGCATTCAACCGATGGCAGAACAGGGTCAAGGAAGCTGTCGTTGTTGCCGGTGACCCTGTTGAGAAACTTATGGTCCTTTCCCGCAGCGCCTACGAATACCTCTCGGAGGACAGGGCGTTCAGAAAAATTTTAGAACGCGATCCCGAACTCTTTCCCATCTTTGAATCCAAGGACCCCTTTCTGGACATCAACATGGAATCCGTCTCAATGATACAAGCAATTCTCGAGGAGGGAGTCAAAAGCGGTGTGCTTTTCGTTCCTGATCCCGAAGAGGCCGCGCACTGCCTTTTTTCCATATATGTTATGTTTATCCAGAAAACCTATGTTGTTCCAGAAGGGGAATCGGTTAAATCGATGTTTGAAACCGCGATCAGTCTGCTGATTCGGGGCCTGCGCGCACAGTGATGCAATCTAACCGGGCAGCATGGCCGTGCTGCCCGGCAGATAATATACTTAGCAGGAGGTTTATCATGTCAGATAAACATGTGTACCTTAGTGCTGCATGGCGCGACGAGGCACTGCGCAGACTTCAATCGGAACTCCCGCCGGAGAAAATGAATAACATTACCACTTCCATGTCAAACATTTATAAGAATTGTCCCGGCGGTGCGGACATGTTTTTATTCATTGAATGCATTGACGGGAAAGTGACACGGGTTGAAACCGGCACAACAGGGGCTCCCGACGGAGAATTTAAAATTACCGGTGATTACGAAACTTTTGCAAGGATTTCACGGGCGGAGTTAGGCTCGCAGAAGGCACTGTTTACCGGGAAGCTGAAGCTCAAGGGAAACATGGCAAAGGCCCTGAAACTTGCCTCCCTTGCGGACAGGATCAACAAAGTCCTGTCACAAATCCCCACGGAATACTGAGGAGGCGCATTATGGCACGAATATTAGACCCCAAAGATCCCTATTATATTGACAATCCGGGCCGCGTGAAGTCCATTCAGGCGGAGATGCAGAAACGGAACATTGATGTCTATCTCGGTTCCCGTGTCCGCACCATGAGCTTTATCCTCGATGCCTTCTGTCCATGGCGCAGTTATATCATCATCCCCGCAGAGGGGCTCCCCACGCTGTTTACCTTCGTCATAGACGCGGTGCGTATTGGCGATGAAACATGGTTAGACGAAGACCATGTACGGGCTTATGCGCCGATGGGAGGCATGGACCAGATATCGGCCCTGTCTGAATTCATCAAGGATGACCTGGGCGTCACGTCCGGGAGAATCGGCTACGAGGACGGGGTATCAACCTACACCGCTGAAGGTAACCTTACCCACTGGGAGTTCAGCCATCTCAATGACGCCCTCCCCGGTTTTGAGTGGATCAATGCACACGACATTATTGACGGGCTTTCAATTATTAAGGACAGGGGAACAATTGAACGGTTCAGAAAGGCCTCTCTGATTGTCGACGAAGGGCACAAGGCGGCACGGGCAGCCATTGAGAACGGTGGATTCAAGGGAATGACGGAAACTGTCATTGCCGGTATTGCCGCCCTCGCGATGCGTAAAGCGGGAAGCGTGTCGGAATGGAACTTCGCGGGACTCAACGAAATTTCCAGCGGGTACCGGACCGGTCTCGGCGCCTGCACCCCTCCCACGAACAGGGTGATACAGGCCGGGGAGCCACTGATGCTTGATTTCCATTCCATGTTTCAGCTTGCCCTGGGGGACCACTCACACAACTACCTGATCGGACCCGCCACAGCGAGACAGCGATGGCATGCGGACAACTTTGTGGCGCTTGTGAGCACCGTGCTGGATAACTACAAGGCAGGTGCGAGCCCCTCTTCCCTGGCTGAGATTCTGCTGGACTGCGCAGAATCACGGGGGTGCGCCGACTTCATTGTTCCCGGCTGCGAACACGGCATCGGGCTTTTCGGTGACGAGTGGCGCATCGGCGCCACAGCGGACGGCCCTATTCCCTACTGGACCGACCCCGACCACGTCTACCGTGAAAACGAGATGGTGGTATGCGCCATGCAGTATCAGAGCCCGGAGGAGGGAATCGGTTTCAGGTATGAAAACGACATACTGATCCTCAAGGACGGATGTGAATTCATGTCGAAATACCCCCTGGGGATTGAAGAAATTAAGTGACCATTTTTAAACCGTACAATTAAGAAAAGAAGAGTGCCTGATAATCAATTCCGGCACTCTTCTTTTTCTC
>JAKQCH010000329.1 GCA_029573825.1 Spirochaetota bacterium
GCGAAATCGTATTTCGGGATAACCGGTTTTATTTCTGCGATCTGATTCCCGCTACTGACACCATAGCTGTCTGTTCAACTACGGACAGCTCAATAAGAGGTTAACCAATGCAAATAATAATTCTGGGAAACGGCGGTGCCCTGAATGACGGGCTTCCCTATAACGCGTTCATCATAGACAGCAGGTTCCTGGTTGAAACGCCTCCCGATATCATGCAGAGCCTTTATCGGGAACAGGTACCCCTGTCCGGTATCACCCATATCTATATTTCACATTTCCACGGGGACCATTTTTTCGGGTTTCCCTTTCTCGCGCTGAGGCTGTTCTACGATACGATGCGGGGAGCAGTATCGCCCCGTATAAAAATAATCGGTCCGGAACATATAAGGGAAAAGACGGCAGAATTGTGCAGACTCGGAGTAGGAGAGGAGCACCCGCTCCACGGATGGATGCATGAGACAATGGACTTTATTGAGACCGCAGAGAATAAAAACATAGATATCGGAAACAATATCCGTATCACACTGTTTCCCATGGACCACATGATTGCGACATGGGGATTTACCGCTTATCAGAACGGCAGGGCGCTTCTCTCGTATTTTGCCGACACCCTGTGGAACGACGCACTGCTGCAGCAGATACGCCTCCACCCGAAGATCATAATTGCCGACATGAACGGGGAGCCTTCCGATCCGATACAGGTCCATCTTTCCGAGGAAGATATTGTGACACGGGCATTGCCCTTCTGCGGGGAAGAAACCGTGTTTTACGGTACCCATTTAAAACAGCAGAAACAATCAGCACATCTGAAGATTCATTATGTGGTGCCGGGGGAGGTAGTTGAAATTGCATGATGAACTCCGAACATCGTAAATGTATTGACATTGAATAATATTTTCCTTACCATAGAGGAGAAACATAAACACAGGGACATACATACGGCAATGGCAATACAGGAACGGTGGAAAAACACAAACCCCATCACAATAACGACTGAAACTGCGGTCGCCCGTTCTGTAAATATTTTTTCTTCAGATTCCCGAATACTAGCCGCATATCTGTTCGGCTCAAGGGCACGGGAAGAAGACCATCCTGAATCAGATATCGACCTTGCATTCCATGCCGACCGCAAGTTTAAATGGGATGATTATTATCTCCTCTGGCGGAGCCTATCAAAGTCCCTTCACAGCGACCGATTTGATCTTCTGTGGCTTGATACAGCATCGCCGGACATCGTTTTTGACGTTATTAAATGTGGGAAACTTGTGTTTCACCGGGATGACGAAGTACTGAACAACTTTGAGCTTTACTCAAAGAAGAGATTCTGGGATTACAGAGTTTACCTCAGAAAAAGTATCCCGGGCAGCACATGGGAGAACCCCTGATGGTATACCGCAGGGAATCTGTTATCAAACTGGTTGGTAAGCTCAGAGAGTATCTGACAGACCTGAAACCCTATAGTATAATGACGGTCAACGAATTCAAAGCTTCCAAAACTGAACGGTATGCTGTTGAAAGAATCCTTTTCCTCATTGCAGAGTGTATTATCGATATACTGGACCATTTCCTGTCCGCGAAACACGGCGTAGTCAGTGAAGGATATGAAGACATTATTGATAATGCATTTGAGAATGGTGTTATAGGAACTACCCTTTATGAAAAGCTACAGGGCCTGGGGGGATTCAGGAATGTTCTTGCTCACGGCTACCTTAAAATAGACTCCGCCGAAACGCACAGCAATATGGTTAAGATGACTGTAATCATGGATGAAGTGATAGCGAGATTTGAAGAAATCGCATAATTGCACTGAATGTTCCCGCCGTACAATTCCGAAAAAATATCAACGGCTAAATAAATTACTTGAGAAAAAACCCATGCCGGGCAATATTTGTT
>JAKQCH010000331.1 GCA_029573825.1 Spirochaetota bacterium
CGTTGTAATCGCAACGTCGGGGCCCGGCGCGACGAACCTCGTGACGGGAATCGCCACGGCAAACATGGATTCGGTGCCTCTGGTGGTGTTTACCGGACAGGTTTCCCGGGAAATGATAGGCAATGATGCTTTCCAGGAAGCTGATGTGACGGGTATCACACGTCCTATAACAAAACATAACTATCTCGTGCAGGATGTCAACGATCTTGCCCGGATCATCAAGGAGGCATTTCATATCGCTTCAACGGGGCGTCCGGGGCCTGTGGTAATCGATGTTCCCGTGGATATATCAAAGGGCCTGGCAAAGTTTGCCTATCCCGAAAAGGTGACTCTCCGCGGATACAAGCCGGTATATGAAGGGCATCCCGGCCAGATCGAAAAGGCCTGCAAGCTCATTGAAGAAGCGAAACGGCCTGTAATATATTCCGGCGGCGGGGTGATACTGTCCAACGCATCGAAGGAGCTCCGGGCATTCGTGAAGAAGACCGGCATTCCCATTACCACGACTCTCCTGGGACTCGGTGCCTATCCGGAATCCGATCCCCTGTCGCTGCGGATGATCGGCATGCACGGCACCTGCTACGCGAATCTCGCGGTCCATGAGTGTGATCTCCTTATCGCCGTGGGGGCACGGTTCGACGACCGCGTCACCGGGAAAGTCTCGGAGTTCGCGCCGGGGGCGAAGGTGATCCATATCGATATCGACCCCTCTTCCGTGAAAAAAAATGTCCATGTAGAGGTTCCTATTATAGGAGACTGCAAATCTGTGCTTCACAAAATGAACGAGATCGTCAAGGCCCCTGAAATCACTGAGTGGGTCGAGCGGCTCATGAAGATGAAAGAAAAAAATCCTCTCACCTACCGTGACAGCGAAAAGGTGATAAAGCCGCAGTACGTCGTGGAAAAAATTTATGAACTCACAAAGGGCGATGCGGTAATATGCACCGAGGTGGGACAGAACCAGATGTGGGCGGCGCAATTTTATGACTACCAGGAGCCGCGGACCTTTATTTCCTCCGGGGGGCTCGGCACTATGGGGTACGGGTTTCCCGCGGCAATCGGCGCCCAGTTAGCGCGGCCTGACAAGCGGGTTTTCGACATCGCCGGTGACGGATCAATTCAAATGAATATACAGGAACTCATTGTGGCGGTGCAGCACAGGCTTCCCGTCATTATCGCCATACTGAACAATGGTTTTCTGGGAATGGTGCGGCAGTGGCAGGAGCTGTTTTACGACAAGCGGTATTCCAATACCTGCATTGGGTTTCAGCCTGACTTTGTGAAGCTTGCTGAAGCATACGGCGCCGCAGGAATAAGAATTGAAAAGAAAGAGGATGTCGTGGACGCAATCAAAAAGGCGCTCTCCATAAAGGACCGCCCCATCATCCTCGATTTCAATGTTGATAAAGAGGAAAACGTATACCCGATGGTCCCGGCGGGGAAGTCGGTAAAAGAAATGATAACGGTGGAGTTGGCATGAGTCAGCATATAATTTCAGTACGGGTGGAGAACCGGGCCGGAGTGCTTGCCCGGGTAGCGGGATTGTTTTCAGCGCGCGGTTATAATATTGATTCTCTCGCGGTAAGTGAAACAGAGCTTGATGACGTGTCGGTAATGACAATCGTGGTCAGGGGCGATGACAGGATTATCGAACAGGTAAAAAAACAGCTGAATAAGCTCATTGACGTGATAAAAATATCAGACCATCATCCGCTCACCTCGGTGCAGCGGGAGCTGGTGCTGGTGAAGGTCAACGCGCTGCCCGCGAAGCGGCCGGAAATATATCAGCTGGTTGAAATTTTCAGCGGCAAAATTATTGATATCTCAAAAAAGACCCTCACCATTGAGGTGACCGGGGAGCCGGAGAAGGTGGATAATTTTGTTGAACTGGTAAGGCCCTATGCGATACGGGAGCTGATCAGGACTGGCCGTATCTCGCTGAGTAAAGAAGTAATGTGAAAAAAAAATAGCAGGCGCGGCATGAATCCGCCAGGCAGGGCGGTGGCGCCGCCGGGAACAAAATAAAATACGAAACCAAATATCAATGTAAGGAGAAGCAATATGGCACAGATGTATTATGATACCGATGCGAACCTCAACGTGTTGAGCGATAAAACAATTGCAGTTATCGGTTACGGCAGCCAGGGGCATGCCCAGGCGCAGAATTTACGGGACAGCGGACTCAAGGTGATTGTTGCGGAAGTCCCCGGGACCGATAATTACAAGCTTGCGCAGTCTCATAACTTTACCCCGGTTACCGCGAAGGAAGCGGCCGAAAAGGGCGACCTCATCCAGATCCTCGCACCGGATGATGTGCAGGCGAAGCTGTATGAAAATGACGTGAAGCCGTTTATGAAAACGGGAAAGACCCTTGTGTTCTCACACGGATTTAATATACATTTCGGGCAGATTATTCCCCCGAAGGATGTTGATGTCATCCTCGCAGCGCCGAAAGGTCCGGGTCACCTGGTCCGTAGCGAGTACGAGAAAGGCGCCGGCGTTCCTGCTCTTATCGCGGTTGAGAACGACGCCACCGGTAACGCGAAAAAGATTGCCCTCGCCTATGCAAAGGGAATCGGCGCCACAAGGGCCGGTGTTATCGAAACAACATTTAAGGAAGAAACTGAAACCGACCTCTTCGGTGAACAGTGTGTACTCTGCGGCGGCGCTTCTGAGCTTGTAAAGGCGGGATTTGATACTCTTGTTGAAGCGGGATATCAGCCGGAAATAGCGTATTTTGAATGTCTTCACGAACTGAAACTCATCGTAGACCTTTTCTATCAGGGCGGCCTCAACTATATGAGATACTCGGTATCCGATACCGCTGAATACGGTGATTACATGATAGGGCGCCGTATCATCACCGATGAAACAAGAAAGGAAATGAAAAAGGTGCTTTCCGAAATCCAGGACGGAACTTTTGCGAGAAACTGGATACTGGAGAACATGGCGAACCGTCCCAATTTCCGTGCGGAAAAACGCATGCAGAGCCAGTGTAAAGTTGAGCAGGTGGGAAAAGAGCTCAGGAAAATGATGAAGTGGATTGACGCCAAATAAGCAGTATTTCGGAAGTTGTTTTACAGAAATCGCACGATCTGTTGAAATATCATATATAGCGGAGGCAGTGATGCCTCCGCTATTTGTCTCGTTGTTGTATGCGTAACGGGGTATTGGGAATAAATGGGCCCTTTTAAAGGCCCCTCCGGTAAAGTTCTGTCGATATTCCCGGCTGATTAAATTTCGCTTCACCGGATACAGCGCTTTCGGGTACCCGGTTGCGTTTCAATACCCATGATCTTTATATATCCGCTCATGGATTCGGGCTGTCACCTGTGGCGGTATCGTGTCCATGGAGCGGTTTTTTTTTGAGTTTATTCCAGCCTGTTAACTTATTTTGCAACCGGTTTCCATTTTATCTGTCGTGTTATGTAGTGGCAGATGCTGAAGAATGATGCCGCGAAATGAGTGAAATAAATATCCTGCCGCGGCGATGCAGCAATCCCTTCTTAATGGCGGGTTGGGACTTATTATGATGCCTGATTTTTCTGAAGTAGACAGATTGATGAAGAGAGTTCTCGTCGGGAAGAACGGAAATGAGATTGACGCAGGGGTATATCTGCGCATATAATTGGACTCCCCTGATATTAAAAGTATATTTACTGTATTGGAGAGGTTTCAGCTATGAGTACACCGTCGGTGGCAGCACAGGTCATTGTTACAATTGTGCCAATTGTAGGGATAATATGCGGATGCATGGTGATATTTTTTTATCTGTACTGGAATTATCAGTTAAAAAAGCTGATGATTGAAAAGGGAAACTATCAGCGATCCGCAGAACGGTTCGATTACGTGACATTTTCCCTCCTTTCCGGTCTTGTTCTTACCGGCGTTGGGTTCAGCATGGTATTATTTTTTTATCTGAAGGACGGGATATGCTACGGTCTGCTGGGGGGGCTTCTTCCTTTATCCGTCGGTCTCGGACTGATTGTTTTTTTTATAATCAATTCCATTATGAATAAAAGAGAAGATGGAAGAGTATAAATATGTTGATGAGTATATTATTAAAAAGGTGCAGCAGGGTAATGCCGGTCTCTTCGAACAGGTTGTAAAAAAGTATCAGAAAAGGATTTTCAGCATGGGGATGATGTTTTTCCGGAACCCTGACGATGCTTCTGATTATGTTCAGGAGGTGTTTATCAAAACCTTTAATAATATACAGACATATCGGGGCCAGTCAAAGTTTTATTACTGGCTGATAAGGGTTGCCTATAACCATGGAATAAATATGGTGAAAGGGATGAAACGGGCGGAGTCCCTTGTGGACACGCTTGTGGTTGACGGGGATATATCTCCTGAAGAGTCCCAGCTGAAAAAAGACATTTTCAGCGCCCTGCAGCATGCGGTGGATGATCTGCCGGAAAAGTACAGAATTTGCATTGATTTATATTTTTTTTACGGGTGTCCGTATCATGAAATAACAGCAATGACAGGGTTTCCCGTGAACACGGTCAAGTCCCATGTGTTCAGGGCAAAGCAGCTTCTCAGGGACGCATTGAAAGGCTCTGTCGCGGAGGAATACCATGAAATGTGAACAGGCGATGGAACAGTATCTCCGGGCCGATAACGACGCGTATCTGCCCCTTGCCCTTCGCATCCACCTGCGGATGTGCGGGAAATGCCGGAAGGAAGCCGCGGCGATGCGGTGGGCCCTCGAAATGCTGCGGAAGGAGGAACTCCACAGCGCATACGGCGACATCAGCGGGAGTGTTATGGATGCTGTCAGAAATTCCGGAAACTCCTATGGGAGAACAATGCCTCTGCGCAACTGGGTATCGGGAGAAGTAATTATTATCGCCAGTATTTTTCTCGTACAGTTCAGTGACGACCGTCACTGGCTCAATAATTTTTTCGGGAGCAACCTGGAAGTGCCTCTGTATATTGTGCTTGGTGTCCTGGTGACGGTGTACTCTGCGCTGTTCGTGGTGTCCCGGCTCGAAGAATTTAAAGAAAAAGTTGTGAAGTGGCAGAACCGTCAGGGTTAATGTGCCTCCTCCCAGTTTGCGCCCCACCCGGCGTCCACCACGACGGGCACCTCGAGGGGCAGGGCATTCTCCATTTCATGAATAACAAGATGTTCCATGGTCCCCTTTTCGTTCTCAGGGACTTCAAAAACCAGTTCGTCATGGACCTGCATTATCATTTTTGACTTCAGGTTTCCCTCCCTGAGTTTCTTGCTGATCCGAATCATGGCAATTTTAATCATGTCTGCGGAAGTGCCCTGTATCGGGGTGTTGATGGCGATGCGTTCGGCCCCTTCGCGCCGGAATACCGCCGTGGCGTCAATTTCGGGAACGGGGCGTTTCCTGCCGAGGAGCGTCTGCACATACCCGTTCTCGCGGGCAAATTCTATTGTGCGGTCCATGTACTCCCTGAAACCGGGGTAGGTTTCAAAATACTTTCTGATAAAATCTGCCGCATCCCTGACACTTATGTCGGCCTGCTGGGAAAGGCCGAAGGGGGAAACTTTGTAGATTGTCGCGAAGTTGATGATTTTCGCCTGACGGCGCATGTCCGGCGTGACTGCCTCCGGGAGCACCCCGAAGACAGAGGAGGCGGTCATGGAGTGGATGTCAATGCCCTCACGGAACGCGCGGATCATGTTCGCGTCCCGCGACAGATGCGCCGCGAGGCGAAGTTCAATCTGCGAATAGTCCGCAGCGAGAATAAGGCAACCTTTTTCCGGCACAAATCCGCGGCGGATCTTTCTGCCGAAGTCGTCACGGACCGGAATGTTCTGCAGGTTCGGTGATGACGAGGAGAGCCTTCCCGTGGCCACGATCGTCTGGTTGTAGGATGTGTGTATTCGTCCCGTTGAGCTGAGAATAATCCGGGGCAGGGTGTCAATGTACGTCGTCTTCAGCTTGTTCCTGGTGCGGTAGGCGATGAGGTGATCAATAATTTCGTGCTGTCCCTTGAGCTGTTCGAGTACCTGTATGTCCGTGGAAAACCCGGTCTTTGTTTTTTTCTGGGGTTTCAGGCCGAGTTTTTCGAAGAGCACCGCCGCCAGGTCCCGTGTGGAATTTATGTTAAAGGGCGTTCCCGCGATTGCGTAGATGCTCTGTTCCGTTTCCGAAAGGAGTTTCTGATTTTCCCTGGCGAGCTGTTCAAAATATACGATGTCAATTTTCACGCCGTTGGACTCCATTTCGCTGAGGACTTCAATGAGCGGTATTTCAATATTGTTGAAAAGCCCGCTGAGATTTTCGTCTTCAATTTTTTTATGGAGCACGTTATACAGCCGCAGCGTGATATCAGCATCCTCGATGGCATAATCAGCGATTTCTTCGACGGGCACATCGGTTATCGCAACAGCGTTTTTCCCTTTCCCCACGAGCTCGCTGTAGGTAATGGTTTTGTAATTCAGAAAGCGGGAGGCCATGTCGTCAAGGTTGTGGTTGCGGTCATTGGGCCCCAGAAGGTATGATGCCACCATCGTGTCAAACCATATCCCCTTCACGGTGATTCCGTATTTTTTGAGAACGGTAATATCGTATTTTATGTTCTGTCCTATTTTTTTTATTGTTTCGTCTTCAAGCATCGGCGCAAGCAGCTTCAGTACCTGACTCCGTTCGATGACCGCTTCGCTGAACAGGGTGCTGTCGATGACAGGAATGTACCATCCGGAATTTTCCCTGATGGAGAGCGATATCCCCACCAGCTCCGCTTCGACGGGATTGACAGATGTCGTTTCCGTGTCGAAGGAGACGAAGCCTGCTTTTATTATTTCCGAGACCGCCGCTTCCAGGGCCGGCACATCGCGGATGATCCGGTAGTCTCTGTCCGCTGTTGCGCCGGTATCGGAACGTTGCTCAGTTTCACCGAAAAAGTCCCGTACAATGGAATTCATTTCGAGGCGCTCGAAGTATTTCCGTGTTGTTTCCGTGTTCATGTCCGGGACTGCCGCCTCGTCAAGGTGCAGGCCGAGGGGGATATCAGTTTTTATCGTGACAAGTTCCCTGCTGAGGAGGGCGTTGTCCCGATACTGTTCAAGATATTCCCGCTGCTTTCCCTTAATCCTGTCGAGGTTGTTATAGATGTTGTCAAGGGAGGAGTATTCCGCGATCAGCTTCTGGGCGGTTTTCTCGCCAATGCCCCTGACCCCGGGGACGTTATCCGATGTGTCACCGGTGAGGGCCATGTATTCTATCACCTGTTCAGGAGTGACGCCGAGTTTCTGTGTCACCGCTTCGATGTCAAATATCTCATAGTCGGAAATTCCCTTCTTGTTCGCGTAAATACGGACGCGGTCATTAACAAGCTGGTAGGCGTCCTTATCCCCGGTGACCAGCATGATTTCCGTTTCATCAGATGCGAACTGCCGTGCGATGGAGCCCAATATATCATCCGCCTCGTAATTCTCTATTTCAATACTGTAAAGTCCGAGGACATTCACCAGCTGCTTGATTTCATCAATCTGAGACCGCAGGTCGTCGGGCATTTTCTCACGGTTGGCCTTGTATTCCGGATACATGTCAAAGCGGAATGTTTTTTTCGGAGGATCAAATGCCACGATGAGGTAGTCAGGTTTTTCATCGGTAATCAGCTTCAGGAGCATGCGCGCAAAACCGAATATCGCAGAGGTGTTCTGTCCGCTGGAATTCGTGAGCGGATTTTTGATAAAGGCATAATAAGCGCGGTAGCAGAGGGCGTGGCCGTCTATTACATAGAGTTTTTTCTTCATTGAAGGCTCCGGTGATTTCGTGATGGGATAAATATGCGGTGTTATCGCGGGCAGTGCAATTACTTTTATGGGAACATTGGAAAAATGATTGGAATAAAGACGATAAATTGCTTGCCAATGCGCCTCTGGTGTTGTACAGTATTACGGCGGTAATTAATGGCGCAGAAACTGTAGTCAAGCATATAAAAAATGATCATTACTATCCACAGCGATGAAATTGTGCCAGTCGCGGCCCTTTCTGGATGTTTCGGAATACTCCTTGTGGGAGTATTTGTGTTCACGTATTTATTTATCAGGAGCCGCCGTGAGCTTCATCTGGCCACGCTTATGATCGTTGTCCCGGGGCTTTTTTCCGTGGGTATCGAAGCGGTACAGCTTATTCTTGGTGCAATGAATGAAACAATGGCCGCCTTACAGCTGCACAGGGTCCAGGCTTTGATTTATTCCTTATACCTTTTTGCTATTCCGTTTTTTTTGGTCATTTTCTTGATATCAGCAAGAGGTGGAAGAAAACAAACAGGATCATTTCGTACATGGGTATCGGTGTCTTTCTGATCGTGGCGGTTGCTGCGGTGGTGACGCCGGACCTTTTTATTTCTGTGACAAAACCTTTTGTTCATCCATTTCGAAGTGGCATCAGTACCGGGCGCGGACAGCAGGGAATTCTGTATAACGTTGTCGATGCGCTGCTGCTTGTTTTAATGGTTTACAGTGTGTGCTGCATTATCGTGGATTACATGAAACGAGGGCGGGACATCTACCTGATGTATGTGCTTGCCGGTGTGATGTCAGGGATATTGATTGCCGCCGGTGACATTCTTTATTCCCAAGGGGTGATAAACTGGCATGGGGGAGGGTATGTGAACTATTCCTTTTCGGGGTTCGGATTAACCATATTCCTCACCCTGTCAATGGCGGAGGTCCTGCGGCAGTTTCTTGACCAGAGCCGTGAACTTGAACGGGCGCGGAAGCTTGAGTCTCTTGGGATATTCGCCGGAGGGATAGCTCATGATTTCAATAATTTTCTTACCTCGATAATGGGGAGTATTTCAATTGTAAAAAAAGGCACGCCCCGTGAAGATCATAAATATCAGCTTCTCGATGACGCGGAGAGGGCGTCCCGCAGGGCCCGTGACCTCATTCAGCAGCTCCTGACGTTTTCACGGGGAGGTGCGCCGGTAAAGACGGTTGTTCCCATCGGGGATATTCTGCATGAATCGGTGGATTTTGTTCTTGGGGGGTCTGATGTGCGCTGCGAATATTCACTTCCGCCGGATCTCTGGGATATTGATGCCGACCGGGGCCAGATAGGGCAGGTTATATACAATATTGTTTTGAATGCCCGGCAGGCGATGCCCCGGGGCGGTCGTATCACAATTGCCGCTGAAAATATTATCAGAAATGACGGGCCTGAGAAAGATGATAACCGTCGCTTCGTGCGGGTATGTGTAAAGGACAATGGGGCCGGTATCAGCAGCAGGCGTCTGAAGGACATCTTCGTTCCTTATTATACCACGAAAAAGGACGGGAGCGGTCTCGGGCTTCCAATTACCAGATCAATCATCATTAAGCACGGCGGTGAAATCAGTGTCAGTTCCCGGAAGGGCGAGGGAACTTCAGTAGAATTTTTTATTCCCGCATCACCGGAGATGACAGTGAAGGAACGGGTTGTTACTGCCGAAGCAGGGGGGCGGGTGCTCTTCATGGATGATGATGCGATTATCTGCGAAGTCAGTTCCGAGATGCTTCGGCTCCTCGGCTATGATGTCGTGTGCGCCTCTTCCGGCGAGGAGGCCGTCGATCTCTATAAAGTTGCGTACGGGCAGGGCGTTCCCTTCGATTGTGTGATTATGGACCTCACGGTGCCGGGAGGTATGAACGGTATTGAAGCCGTCAGGGTACTCAGGGAGTTTGATCCGCAGTGCAGGGCAATTGTATCCAGCGGTTATTCCGATGATCCCGTCATGGCGAACTACCGGGAATATGGTTTTGCCGGTGTCTGCCCGAAGGCCTACAGCGTTGATGCTCTGGAAGCGGTTCTGGCAGATGTGATGAAGGCATAGGGGATGCGGATTCAATGGCATGCTGTTATCGCCCCCCTTGTGGCAGCGGCGGCGCTGATTATCATCTACACCGGCGATGATGACGGAGAACAGGTCTGCGTACCGCGGAATGTCCGGCGTGTCGTTTCTCTGTCCCCCTCGGTCACCCGTGAAATAATTGATCTTGGTGCGGAGGAGATGCTTGCGGGCGTGACATCGTATCACCCCCCCATGAAAAAAAAAGTGCCCGTTGTGGGGACCATACTTCATCCCAATGTCGAAACAATACTTTCCCTGGGGCCAGATCTGGTACTGTATTCCGAGGAGGACTCTGCGGTGCAGCACGCGGAACGGCTTGCTGCGGCGGGACTCTGTGCTGTTTCACTCGGGCGGAACAGAAACTTTGAAGAAATATGCGCCAACTATCTGCGGATTGCGGAACTGATCGGAGCACGGGATGCCGGGCGGGAAAAAATATCCCGGTACCGGGCTCTTCTCAACGTGGCCCGTGTCACGGAGAAGCGGTGTACCGTGGCGGTTTTTATTGCGCACACGCCTCTTGTCGCCGCGTCGGAGGGTTCCTTTGTGGGTGAAATTATTGCTGACTCGGGAGGCATAAATGTCGTGAAAGACACGGGAATCGGGTACCCTATACTTTCCGCCGAATTTCTTATTGCGGTGAATCCTGACGTGATTCTTTCCATAATGCCCGGTGCGGCGGAGTTTTTTTTATCGCTCTCGGGCAGCGCTCCGGGGCTGCGGGCGACAGAGAAAGGGCAGGTGTATACGATTAACGAACGGCATCTGGCCTACTATACTCCGGGAGATTATATCGCCGCGGTCCGGGAGATTGCGGCGCTGCTGAAGAAGGTTGTGAAACAAGATGAAAACAGGAATTAAAATTTTACTATTTACCGCCGCTGCGTGCGGGATTTTTGTCCTGTGCGTGTCTGCGGGGAGCGTGTTTATTTCACCGTTCCGTATACCGGAGATCCTTTCAGGAGGAGCGGGCTCTGTCGAGTACCGCATTCTCGTTGACCTCAGAATTCCCCGGATACTGATGGCCCTCGTCGTGGGGGCGTCGCTTTCGGTGAGCGGCGTGGTGTTTCAGGCGGTGCTGAAAAATCCTCTCGCGGATCCATATACCACGGGTGTTTCCGGCGGGGCGGCGGTGGGTGCAACGGTGGCCATTGCGTTTTCCATGAGTTATTTCCTTGTGGCCCTCCTTGCCTTCGGGGGGAGCCTCTGCGCGGTGTCCTTTGTTTACGCGGTGTCGAGGTACCGGGGGCTCAGCGGGACGGCCCTCGTCCTTGCGGGGATTGCCCTGAGTGTGCTTCTTTCCTCGGCGGTGCTCCTCGTGTTTGCGTTCAGCAGGGCGGATTATGTGCATAAGGCCCTCCTGTGGCTTATGGGGGATCTTTCAATCGCAAAATATGCCGTGGTGATGCGGATGGCCGTGGTGTCGCTGCTCCTTACGGGACTCGGGTTCCTGTACCGGCGGCATCTTAATATAATTTCCTTCGGCGATGAATTCGCACACGGACTCGGCGTTTCACGGGGCGATATCGTCAATCTGTTCTGGATTGCGTCACTCCTGGCCGCTATCTCGGTGTCACTTGCGGGAGTCATAGGATTTGTGGGCCTCCTTGTCCCCCATGTAATGCGGTTCATGTTTGGCCCCGATCACAGCAGGCTGATACCCGCAAGCGCCCTGGGAGGTGCGGTTTTTCTCATGGGGGCCGATACCCTTGGCCGCGTGCTTGTGCCGCCCTACGATATTCCCGCAGGGATTATTACCGGATTTGCAGGGGGACTGTTCTTCCTTGTTCTTGTAATCCGGAAGGGAGGGGCATATACATGAATCTTTTCACGGTGGATTCTCTCCGGGCGGGATACCGCGGCAAGGAGGTCCTTCACGATGTCAGTATAACCGTGGGTGCCGGTGAGTTTGCGGCAATTATCGGTCCCAATGGCGCGGGGAAAAGCACACTCCTTCGCTCACTTTCCGGATATATCGCGCCTTCGGGGGGAGATATCACTTTTATGGGGAAGCCTGTCGCGTCATATACACGGCGGGAATTTTCACGGGAACTCAGCGTTGTGCCGCAGTTCACTGAAACGGACCTTTCCTTTACGGTGCGCGAATTCGGCGAACTGGGACTTTTCCCCCACAGAAAATTTTTTGATGTAGGGATGTCTTCAGGAAATGAAATTGTCGATATCGCCCTTGAGGCCGCCGGTATCTCGCATCTGCGGGAGAGGAACATGATGGAGATTTCGGGAGGAGAGCGGCAGTTAGCCTACATCGCCCGCGCCCTTGTGCAGAGCAGCAGCGTGATGCTCCTCGATGAACCGGTGTCCCACCTCGATATATCCCATGCGATACGCATAATGGATGTCCTTCATTCGCAGAACCGGCAGGGGACAACAGTCATCACGGTGCTCCATGACGTGAACCTTGCCGCGGAATACTGCAGCAGAATAATCGCCCTGAAGGAGGGGCGCGTGTTCGCAGACGGGACGCCCCGTGAAGTGCTCACGTATGAAAAGGTTGAAGAACTCTTCGATACGGTGTGTATCGTTACGGAAAATCCCATATCAAAAAGGCCCCTGGTGTATCCGGTTCCGGGATTTCTCCGTGGAGGCGGATGAGTCCTCCATCCCTGCGGGTTATTTCAGGAGCAGGCTGGATTCAGAAATAATATTGTTTCCGCTGATCTCAAAAATTATCCTTGCCGATTCCATGTTCTGCAGGTAGGGCGCGGCGTTACCCATGAGAAACTTCAGCGGGGTGTTCTGAACATATCTGTTGAGGGCCTCCATGTCCATGTAAAAGAGAATGTTCGTGTTCTGCTCACGGGAGGCCGGTACGTTCATGAGCCTTCCCGCAACTGTTTTTCTACTCCGGGATTTCAATAGTCTGTCGAAGTTTTCCCTTTCCGGAGAATAAATGAGTTCCCCGGGGCCAAGATAGAGGTAGTTTGTTTCCTTAATTATTGGGGTCTGGTTATCGGGGAAGGTGTTGTAGCCGCCCGCTTTTTTCCGGGACGTGATGCTCCATAAAATGCCGTCCCGGTGCTGTTCTTTCAGTAGTGTGGTGTTTCCGTTCTCTTCGTTGATTATACTTGCAATTGATTCAAAGAAACCCTTGATTTCGGGGGAGTTTTCTTTCCCGTAACCGGCGGAGAATGAAAAGCTCCAGCGTCGGTTCAGCCCGGCCTGCGCCGTTTCCGGGAAATGGTCCAGGAGAATCGCGAAATTACCGTCCATTTTATTGATACAGTCATGTATGATGTCAACGCCTGCTTTTCCCTTTATCTGCCGTGAGGCTTCGCCAAATGATTTATTGAAGTCTGGTATGATGCCTTTTGCCAATTCCATTATCCCCGATAGGTTGACACGTATCCTCCCGTACATCGCAGGTTTTTTACCGAAGGAGTCCCCGGACAGCCCGTGGTATGGCGAGGAAAGGAGGCCCGGGAGTATTTTTGTCCGGTCCGACAGATACCCTTCTTTATAGGCAGCATCGGAACGCATGGATGCTTTCTTTCTGCTGAATGAAAACATGCCGCCC
>JAKQCH010000336.1 GCA_029573825.1 Spirochaetota bacterium
TGCTTCGGTAAATTCCTTATATGCATAGGGAATCATATTGTCCTTCAGGTACACAAGCCCAAGAGCAAGATGTGCTTCAGGATTTCCACGATCATGCTGAATCGCTTTTTTGTAATGCTCTATCGCCCTTCCTGGATCGCCATTCTGTTCGAAATATCTTCCCCGGGCGGTGTAAATAAAGGCATACTGAGAGTATTCCTCCTCCGCACGGCGCACAACATTATCACCGATATTAACCGCTTTATAGTTTCCATAACCCACCAGCATGGGGCCCAAACTGTAGCTCCTGAAAACGACCTTGACATTGATGCGTCCCACAATAAGGTTTCGTTTATTGACAACAAATAATTCATCACCTTCTTTAATTCCATCACGGTTAAATAAGCGGACAGTGATTTTGGATTTATCCTGTGCGACCCTTAAGAGCTCTTTTTTATGAACATCCTCCCGTGATCCAATAGATATAACCTTTCCCATCATCACGGCGTCCCATCCTTTTCTGCTTCCTTCCGAATAAAACACGCGGGTCTTTCTGAAGCCCTCTTCATAACGAAGATTAACGGCATCAACTTTTACCGGCAGAAAAGAAATCACAGAAGAAATAATTACCAGATGGAAAATAAAAGCACGATTACCCATTTAGCGTAAAAACCTCCCCGGGTTCAGAGGTGTCAGATGTTTGCGGATTTCATAATGGAGATGGGGCCCTGTAACAAACCCGGTCATTCCGGAAAGGGCGATTGTATCACCCCGTGTTACCATATCATTTTCACTGACCAGGTTCTTCTTGTTGTGTGCATACACGGTAATAAATCCGTCATCGTGCTTTAGAATAATCATGTTTCCGTAAATATCCTTCCAACCGCTGAAAATAACTTTGCCGTCAGCAGAGGCTGAAACAGGGGTTCCAACAGGAGCTCCGATATCGATTCCGGAATGAAAACTCCTCCTCCGGGTGAGTGGATTTGTCCTGCTTCCAAAAGCAGAAGTAATTTTTCCCCGCAGCGGCCATGAAAAAGAACGGCGGGGATGGGAAGCAATCGTTCTGGTTATTTTTTTTTGTTCTTGCCTTACTGGAGAAGCGGCAACATGTTTTGGTTCGCGAATTACTGTATTATGGCGACTCTCACGCTGAGGGCCAGGTTCGCGAGGTTCCGTGCGCACCGCCTGCACATTCGCTTTTCCGCCAGGAATAAAAATTCTGCTGCCCGCTTGTAGTTTTGAATCGCTGATATTATTGTGAACCATAATTATACTTTGCCCCACACGGTACGTACGGGCAATTTCAGAAAGGGTATCCCCCTTCTCAATACGATGAAAAATCCCCCCTTTATTGGGCACTTTTATACGCTTCCCGGCACGCAGCATATCCGGTTTTGTTATATTATTTATTGAAATAATCAACCTGTGATCAGTATCAAACCGCTGGGCGATTCCCCAAAGATTATCACCCCTTCGAATAGTGTATTCTGTAAGATGCCATCTTTTGTCTTTTCGCTTTAGTGCTTTCCATTCACGGTCAGCATCATGCGTTTCCGGCGCTGATTTCTGCGTTTCAACTGCTGAATTTTTAGAAGACACCGGAGCGTCGTGCGCTTGTGTTGTAACAAATGAATTATCAATGATAATTTTTCCCTGTGTATCCCCTTCTCCGGAAGGAGCCGCCGGTTCAGTTTCATGATTGAGACCTTCAATAATTATAAGGTTCTCAACTCGCTCAAGATCAGCATTCACTGCAGCAGAGACATTTCCCCCGATGCCCACTGCCGGCCGGTCAATAATCCAGTAAAGCAGCTGCAGCGCTATTACGCCCGCTGCGGTACACAATAATATCCGTTTCATGTTACTAAAATCGGAATTATTTCATGTTTACTTTAATAAATACTGTTTCCGGTAAGTTTCATGATGTGACATAATCCAAACAATACTATATCACA
>JAKQCH010000373.1 GCA_029573825.1 Spirochaetota bacterium
TATGTTAAAAAATTTGTTGAAAATATTGGTACACATTCAACTATTATCACTTCCGCGATGCATGTTCCGTACTGCTCTGTTCGATTTGCCAGTGCATTGCAATTCCCGGATGTAACAAATATATCTTGCATATATCTTACACAATACTGATACTAAGAAATGCCCAGGTGAAAATTCGGTTAATGGAATGATAAAAGAGGTTTTCCCATTGGGGACACCACGATTGTTCCGGAAAAGTAATTCTATGAAAAAAATATTATTATATGACACCACCATGCGGGATGGCGCCCAGACCGTGGGAATATCCTTTTCTCTTCAGGACAAACTCCGCATCGCGATGGAACTTGACAGATTAAGGATGGATTATATCGAAGGCGGCTGGCCGGGTTCCAATCCAAAGGATGATCTCTTTTTTAAAGAGGTTCAGCATCTGGATCTTTTGCATTCCAGAGTGGCGGCATTCGGATCAACGAAACGGCCGAACGTTGCCTGCAAGGATGATGCGCTGCTGAATATTCTTGCGGAATGTGGTGCAAGGACTGTCACTGTTGTGGCAAAGACCTGGGATTTTCATGTCATGAAAGCCCTCAATATTGACCTGAAAGAAAATCTCACTATGATTTATGAAACGGTATCATATTTAAAGGACAGGGGCCTTGAGGTGTTCCTGGACGGGGAACATTTTTTTGACGGTTTTAAAGTAAATCCCGGGTATTCACTGGAAACCATGTATGCCGCGCAGAAGGCAGGAGCGGATATGTTTGTGCTGTGCGATACGAACGGTGGTACACTTCCATCTGAATGTGAAGAAATAACCGAAAAGATTGTCAGGGAGATATCCATACCTGTGGGTGTGCATTTTCATAATGACGCCGGGGTAGCTGTTGCAAATTCTCTCATGGCAGTGAAAGCAGGGGCTGTTTCTGTGCAGGGAACTATTAACGGGTATGGTGAGCGTTGCGGTAACTGCGACTTGGTGACACTGATTCCGGGTCTTGTGCTGAAACTCAAGCATACATGTGAATGCGTTGATGCGCTGGAGCATCTGACTGAGGTGAGCAGGACAATCAGCGAAATTGCGAATCTCGCACATAATGACCGTGCGCCATACGTCGGATTGAATGCATTTGCTCACAAGGGCGGGATTCACGTTTCGGCTTTGAGCAAGGATACCCGGACCTATGAGCATATTGATCCGGAAATTGTGGGGAACAGGAGAAAAGTCCTGATTTCTGAACTGAGCGGGAAAAGCAATATTGAATTTAAAGCAAAAGAAATGGGAATTGAATTGCCGAAAGATGCGAAGCTTTCCCGTGAGATTCTTGATAAAATTAAGTGTCTTGAAGATAAAGGGTATCAGTTCGAAGCGGCAGAAGGTTCTTTTGAGCTTCTTATCCGCAAATCGACGGGCGAGTTTGTGCCTTTTTTTATTCTCCATGGTTTCAGGGTCATCACTGAAATAAATGACAAGCGTGAATTTGTCTGTGAAGCGACGATAAAGGTTGAAGTGGGGGGTGTTGTTGAACATGCCGCGTCAAACGGGAATGGCCCTGTTGAAGCTCTTGACAATGCCTTAAGAAAAGCGCTTGTTAAATTCTATCCTGAAATCAGCGATATTGCTCTTACTGATTATAAAGTGCGTGTTCTGAATGAGAAGGAAGGTACCGGTTCAATCGTGCGTGTATTGATTGACCAGAAGACGGGGCCGGTCCACTGGGGAACGGTTGGTGTGTCAGAGAATATTATTGAAGCATCGTGGCAGGCTCTGGTGGATGGAATAGAGTATATGCTTTTTAAAAAAAAGCTTCATCATGAGGAATAACTGCCAGATGGATCCAAGACCAATTGGCGTATTCGATTCCGGTGTCGGCGGGCTTACGGTCTGCAAGGCAATGAAGGATATTATGCCCGGTGAGCATATTATTTATTTCGGTGATACCGGAAGATTTCCTTACGGTACACGGTCTATAGAAACTATCATTCGTTATTCCCGTGAGATCACGGAGTACCTGAAATCACGAGACGTTAAGATGATCGTCATTGCATGCAATACATCATCAGCGGCGGCCCTTGATGTGTTGCGGAGAGAAAATGATATCCCGGTGCTTGGTGTGATAGACGCGGGAGCGAGGGCGGCCTGTAAAAAAGCTGAAATGGCCCCACATGGTGATCTGATCGGCGTTATTGCAACCAGAGCAACAGTGAAAAGCGAATCCTATGTGAAAGCGGTCCACTCGATATCGCCCCGTATAAAAGTGCTTCAACGCCATGCGACAATTTTTGTGTCCCTTACCGAGGAGGGATGGATTGATGAAGAGGTAACACGCCTTGCGGCAAAAAAATATATACAGGACATCTTCGATGAAGGTGTTCGGGTTTTGGTGCTGGGATGTACGCATTTCCCCCTCTTAAAAAAAGCAATTAAGGATGTGTATCCGGACATTGAGCTTGTTGATTCCGGCATAGAAGTGGCCTGGGAGGCACAGAGGATTTTAGCGGAAAAAAGCCTTGAAAATTCTGGGGGAGATGGTGGAATTGAGTTGTATACTTCGGATATTACTGATTCAATGGAGCGTTTGAAAGAGCTCTTTTTTGGCAATAATGGGACAAAGATCAGTAAATTGATTATTGATAGCAGGATATGATGAAAAAAACACTATGCGCACTGGTCTGCATATCGGTACTTGGTTGTGTAATGGGAGCGTCGCTTCAGGCCTGGGAGGTTTATGACCGGGTCCTTGCTGTGGTGAACGACCAACCCATCGTGGAGAGCCAGCTTATGAAGCGGTTCAATCACTACCGGGAGTTGAAAAAAGTTCCCGAGAGCAAGGTCGCCTATGAAAAAAGCAGGCTTCTGGATTCATTTATAGAAGATGCTCTTTTCCAGCAAACTGCTGAAGAGGAAGCAATTATTGTAAGTGATAAAAAGGTTGATCATTTCATTGAAAATGTAATGAAACGGTTAAACATTGAGAAGATTGACGAGTTTAAAAAGAAAATTGAAGAAGATGACAACATGTCATTTGAAGAATACCGGGAGAATATTAAGCGGTCAATGACGCGTGAGCTTGTGATGTCCATTACTGTCGGGGTTTCACCGCCCAGCCATAAAGATGCCAGGGAATGGTACAGGAAGAACGCACACAGGGTCGGGTACGAGGTGAATATTAAGCATATATTCATGCGGCCCAGGGGACGTTCGATGGCTGAAGAAAAACGTGTCAATAGTGCAATGAGGGACATTCGGAACAAAATATCCGGCGGCTCAACATTTGAATCACTCGCAGCGCAGCATTCTGAAGATGGCGCAACCAGGGGCAAGGGGGGGAGTCTTGGATGGGTAAGGCTTTCCGATATTGACCGGTATCTGGCAATGCAGGTTTTCAATATGCGGGTAGGGCAGATATCATCGGTAATCAAATCAGGAGAGGGGTATCATATTGTAAAATTTTTAGGGAAACGCCCCGTTACCTACGAGTCCATTCAGGGACTTATCTTTAATATTCTTTACAATAAACGCCTTGCCCGGCAGGTGGAAAAATGGGCAGAACAAAAAAAGAAGGTTTCTGATATCAAGATTTTCATGAAAGATTACACAAAACGGTAGGCCGGCATTTTGAAAATTTCAGTGCTGATGTATCTGGACTCTTATATAACTGATGAAGATCTCTCATTCGCAGAGTTGTATCTGCCTGAAGTGCTGGGAGAGCGTCTGCGGGGAATGGAAGAAGTTTCTGAAGTGTACTATGCATTACCGGAGGGATATTCGGGGAAACTTGATTCTGTTTCCGGAATTTTTCGTATTACTGAAAAAAATGAATCTGAGTTTCTGAAACGGTTTTTTAATGAAACCGGATCAGATCACGTAATAAAGGTATATGCTGATTCCCCGTTTCTTGATCCTGAAGTTATACGGGGTATGCTGGATGTTCATATTTCATGCCACCCTGAGTTTACGTATTCGGAGAATGTTCCTCCGGGATATTGTTGTGAAATATTTTCGCGGGATCTTGTGGAGTCACTGCCGGAAAGCAGTGAGGAGCATCTCCCCCTCAGCAGTGTAATCCGGTCCAATATTCAT
Source organism: Spirochaetota bacterium (assembly GCA_029573825.1). Lineage (GTDB taxonomy): Bacteria > Spirochaetota > UBA4802 > UBA4802 > JAGODF01 > JAKQCH01. The sequence goes on from JAKQCH010000373.1 coordinate 4,082, forward strand.
CATTTTGATGTTGAAATTTATTATTCCGACCCTGATGTTCGTGATACGCGCCTTTCTTTCCGGTCCGGAAATCCCCGTGAGAAAGTAACCATGGAACGCATGCTTGAAAAGCACGGCGCTGTTCCCAGGTATGCGGAAATCCGGGATGTGATTATCGGGAATCCCGGGGTCCTCTTTAACGGGCCCTCTTTTATTGAGGTTGAGCTTACCGGACGATGTAATCTTGATTGTCTTTTCTGTTATCGGAAGACCCTGGCGTGTGAGCATGGCGATATGGAACTTCCGGTTTTCATGTCAATTGTCGAAGGGATGAGGTCTTTCCGACTTCCGTATTCCATCTGTCTGGGAGGTTCAGGAGAGCCCCTTATGCACAGCCAGTTTTATCGTGTATGTGAGGCGGCGCTGAAGGAGGAGCTTCTCTCCACGATTGTTGTAGAAACGAATGGGATCTATGCGGATGATAATTTCAGATCGTTCCTGAGTACTGCGGCGGGTGGGGTGATAAAAGTAATTGTTAATATAAACGGATATGACAGAGAAACATACAGGGCGCTTCACGGAGATGATTATTTTGAACAGGTTTATCAGAACATCGTGAAACTGAAGGAAGTGGCGGAACCGGGGTCCCTTTATGTGCAGATAATGAAAATAAATGAAACGGACACCTTTCTTGACAGATATTATGATTTCTGGGAAAAAACAGGTGTTCCCATCATCCTGCAGAAACAGAATGTTTATCAGGGCAGGATTCAGGACCGCAGGTATTCGGATCTCTCACCCATTGAACGAATTTCCTGCTGGCATCTGCAGCGGGATATGTTCGTGCTTGCTGACGGGAGGATAGCGTTCTGCAAACAGGATGTTGACGGAATTAACGCACGGGGATCACTGAAGGATACGACGCTTCCTGTACTATTTGAGTGCGCCCGGAATGATTTTCTGCAGGATTACCAGGGCAGTTACCGGACCTCCCCTGACTGCCGTTCCTGTGATGAATGGTACACCTTTAACCTCTGAGCGTACTGCTGGATTTACATCCGGTTAATCTGATTATAAAAATGAAAAAGAATGTTACTGCAATAATCCAGGCGCGGATGAAATCGACAAGGCTTCCCGGGAAGGCGATGCGGGATCTTGCCGGAAAACCGCTGATTGCTCATGTTGTTGAACGGACGCAGGCCATTGTTGGTGTTGATATTGTTGTGCTTGCAACATCAGAAGGCGCAGAAAATCATCCCATAATAGCATGTGCTGAATCGATGGGTGCCGCCGTGTTTACTGGTTCAGAAAACAATGTTCTGGAAAGATATTTCATGGCGGCAGAACGGTTCGGGGGAGATTATATTGTGCGGGTTACCGGCGATAATCCCTTCACTGACCCATGGCATGGCGCCAGGACTCTGGAACATGCGGTACAAAGCGGCGCGGACCTCTGTTCCCCCCTTGGCCTGCCCCTTGGGACAGCTGTCGAAATATTTTCCCGGAAGGCCCTTGAAAGGGCATATCTGGAAAGTACTGAGCCGCATCAGAAGGAGCATGTGTCTCCCTATATCAAGGAACACGAGGAGTTGTTTACTGTGGTGCGTTACAATGAGCCTCTTCCCTGTTCTTTTCCCCGCCTCAGGCTGACTGTCGACACGGAGGATGATTACAGGGTTGCGGATATACTATACTCAGCGCTGTACCGGGGAGGGCCTTTCAGCACAGAAGATGTACTGCGGTATATTGAAAAAAACCCGGAAGTTGCGGAAATAAATATTGATGTTGTGCAGCGATCAATGAAGCATTATGAAAAACAATCATGACTAAGGTCATCGCCATTGTGACGGGCTATGGAGGTCATCTTGGTACCGGTCATATCCAGCGCGCGGTGTCCATGGCATGGTATTTAAACACACTTCCGGATGTGAAGTGCGTTATCTGGTCAATGAAACCCGCAGCACTTTTCCCCGAAGAAGTCCTTCAGTATTTTGCCGAACCGGGATCAGAACATCCGGGCCTCATTATTCGGGATATGCGTGATTCAACAGCGGAAGAAATTCAGGAGCTTCAGCGAAGTGCGAAAGTGCTTGTACTTGATGATCTCGGTGAAGGAAGGAATACCGCAGACTGGCATATTGACCTTCTTCCGAATCCTGAACCGGGCAGCATCAATGATTTCCAATTTCAGCAGCGGCATTTTGTTTTCGGATATAATTTCCTGACATCACTGCTGAATCAGCAGGTCGCTGAAACCGACGGGACCATTGATGTCTTTTTCTATGGGGGGGATGATCCGGACCCCCGGTATGAAAAAAAAATTTTAGGACTGCTCCCTGAACATTCAGTGTGTGCAGTGGCGTCTAATAATAAATTTAGTTTCGTTCGTGATGGAGTCGCCGCAGACACGTTGGTGGGCTCATACGGTGAACTGCTCCTTGCGTCCAAAACAGTTATTACACATTTTGGAATTCTTGTCTATGAAGCTCTGCTTACTGGTGCTTCGGTAATTACAATCAATCCCTCCCGATATCATTCCTCCCTTGCCGATCTTATTGCACAGAAGAGCAGTATCATAAACATGGGGACAAGGGACTCATTCGATGAGAATAAATTAAGGGAACATCTTGACAGGATATTACACGCAGCAGGAACTGTGAAACCGGGTCCCGCGGAGGTTTACGCAGAAGCTGTTGGAAACCTTGAACGTTTTTCGCGGTTAATTTTGGATTGTATTGCGTAACGGTTGGCATGTTACAGAGTATTATGGTGAGGGATCAATTTTAAGCATCTCGTTTATATGTTCGCGGATTTCCTCTGAGTCGGGCATTTTAGCGTATGCTTTTTTCAGCAGCTGTTTCGCTTTTTCACTATTCCCCTTTTTCATATAGATATATCCCGCAGTATCAAGATAAGCAGGATTATCCGGATTGCGCTTCAGGGCTTTGTGCGCATACTGAAGTGCGAGGTTGAGATCAGATCCGGTTTTGGCCAGAATGAAAGCAAGGGCATTACATGCGTTGCTGTTGTCTTCATCAATTTCCAGAATTCTCCGGTAGAGCCGTATTGCATCAGGATAGCGCTCTAATTTTTCGTAGCAGTAACCTGACAGGTTTAAAAGTGTGGTATCAGCGGGAGATATATCCGATCCTTCCTGTGATTTTTTTAGCGCGGCATCATACTCCGAAACTTTTATATGGGAAAAAGCTATAAGCTTCAGTGTTGAAAGAATATCAACGGTTGTGTAGGGGAGGCCAAGAAGTTTTTCAAAATACGTGATGGCGGTATGATAAAGGCCTGTCCGGCAATAGGAAACGCCAAGATTGTACAGGATTTCCGGGTTGTGCTCGTCGAGCACTTCCGCTGATTTCAGTGTCTCGATTGCTGCATCATATTCTTTACGGTCAAAACTCTGCAGGGCAAGATCGAGAAAATTACGTATACGCTGGTTGATATCTAACTGTGTCATATTATTTTTTTACGCCGTTTTTCAGATAATTTTTATCGGTACAGTCCAGGAGCAGCGGGGTTACTGATATATATCCGTTGTGCAACTCACAGGTGTCAGTACCGGAGTTCATTTCAGATTGGATGGTCCCTTCCATCTGTAAACGCATCATGGAGTCATTTTCCTCAATTACGCGAAATGTATCACAATAGGAGCGTCTTCCGAGTGTTGTATATTTAACCCCTTTTACTTGATCAAGGGGGATATCCGGATAATTAATATTATAGAACATGCGGTGAGATGCGATATCATGAACATTCAGTTCAATAAATGAAAGAAGAAAATTCCCCGCATCAGTAAAATTGTCGGATCGGTCAAGGCAGTCAAGGGAAATTGCGATTCCGGGTTTTCCGAAAATAACTGCAGATCGTGCCCCTGCGACGGTTCCGGAAAAATGCACATCGTCTCCCAGGTTTGGTCCGTGATTAATGCCCGATATCACCAGATCTATATCCGGCAGTATATCACCATTGATGCCGATGTTCACGCAGTCCGCAGTATAGGCATCAGCGGCGAATTTTCCTGGCGCCAGTTCGTGAAGAGGAATGCTGGTGTGGACAGTTATCGCATTGGAACAGCCGCTTCTTTCCGCAGATGGCGCGACAACATACACGCAGTGTTTTTCTGAAAACAGATCAAAAAGAACATTAATACCAGTTGCGGCAATACCGTCATCATTTGTAAGAAGAATATTCATAAATAAGGTTACTCCACGGTGAGGGTTATTCCTGTTACCGCTGCGTTATACCGTTGCATGGCGACCGGTACATATCGAACGGGATAGAATTTTTTAATTGCGGTATTGTACCTGATATGTTTTGATTCATGCAACAACAAAAGAATTGCGGGAGAGAATTATCTTACGACATGATTAAAAATATTGATGAAAGCATTGTGGAACTGGAGGTTATTCTTTCCGCTAACCAGCCTCTCGCAGTTGCTTTTTCAGGGGGGATTGACTCATCCTTTTTAACATATTGTGCCTACCGTGTACTGAAAAATAATATGATAGCTGTTACTGCCAGTACCCCCTTTTCAGTCAAATCGGAACTACATCATGCGCAACAATTAGCGGAACGGTATGGTTTTCGGCACGAAGTGGTTGATATCGATATTCTTCAGAATGACTATGTTGTACGTAACGATTCTATGCGGTGTTATTTTTGTAAAAAAATGATATTTGAAAAAATATGCACTTTTGCAAAAGAGAAGGGTTTTAGCAATATTGCCGATGGATCCAGTAAAAGCGACCGCAGTGATTACCGGCCCGGGAAAAAAGCACTATCTGAGTGTGGAATACTGTCGCCCCTGGAACGTGCAGGATTTACAAGAGAAAGAATTCTTGAGGGAAGTCATTACCTGCATCTCGAATTTGATAATACTGCACCGAACTCCTGTCTTGCAACGCGGACAGCATACGGAGAAAAAATTATTGATGCAACGCTGCGAAAAATTGAAAAAGCAGAAAACATATTAATGGAACTCGGACTCGGTCCGCTTCGTGTACGATGTCACGGACATATCGCCAGAATCGAACTTATTCACGATAAAATTCAACGTGTAATGTCGGATGATTCTTTGCGGGAAAAGGTTATTCAGGCAGTAAAGGAGTCGGGTTTCCATTATGTAACACTTGACATGGAAGGACTGCGCATCGGAAGTATGAATGAAACCCTGGGATTGCAAACGTGAAATAATCCAGGATACTGGTCTAATGAACATATATTATTAATGCTAATTGCTTATTTTTACTTGACGTGTTGTCAGTTTCAAAATACAGTTTTTTTAATTATGTTGTAATAAAAATATATCATTCCGTATTACATTCTGGTGCGGGTGATAACCTTTGGGTCACGTTTATGTGGTATGTTCCGGGAATACTTATCAACCATTACACGGTGAGCATGGACTGCTTGCTGTATTTTTGAGTGTAAGAAGGAGAGTTTCATGAAAATTGGAATTATCGGTATTGCAGTAGTTCTTGTTGTATGTATGTTCGCACCTGCGGGATTTTCTCAAACAGAACGTCAGGCAGCACAACCCAGATTTTTTAATTCACTGTATGAACCTCTGCCTGTTGTTCTTCGCCTGAGTTATGAAAATTTTAAAAATATTAAACTGCTCAATGCGGCAATTATAAATTTTGGCGGCGGCGAGTCGGAGTTTGACAGGCTTGTTGAAGAGTATGCGGAGGCAAGTTCATTGTATTTCAGGAATGAATTCGTGGAATCAGCAAATAAGTTTTCTGAGAATGAAAAAAATATTCTGAACGCCGCAAAAACAATCGCAGAAAAATATAAAGAGGCAACGATCAAATTGCAGAAAGATGTAATAAAGATGAAAGTTATGGCATCAATGAAAATGGCACTTGATGGAAGGGGTATGGAGGTGCATCCTGCAGCTGAACGGTCTCTTCGAGACGGCGGGTCATCGTTGATTCGTGCAAATGATAATCTTGTCCGTGTACGGCCCATTACGGCATTATATTTTTACCGCAGGGCAAAACACAGTTTTTTTAATGTGTACACAATACTTGAAGGGCAGTTTAACGGTAAAGCGGAAGAAGCTTTGCGCGGTGGTCGGAAAAATGAAAATGAGTATTATGCGAGGGAAGCAAAAAAACATGCTCTACCCGGAGAGTATCAGAAAGACATCACGGATAATAAAAACCGAATATATGCCAAAGGTAATATGGAAAAGGATAATTAGTAAAATAAAAAAGATGAAATATATTTCTATATCGATAATCCCGCATCAGTGCGGGATTATCTGTTTTTTTCCTCAGCTAATTTTTCAATCAGTTCCGATTCGGATTTCAATGCTCTGAATGCGGCAATTCGAAGATCCTTATTCCGGTGGACCAGCAGATTAACTATACTTTCACGGGTTGCTGTATCGTACTTGTATCCCTTGAGCGCGGTGAGGGTCGCTTGCAGTAATGAATGTTTATGTGCAGGGGTTTCCTGAAGAATGGACGAAATTTTCTGATACAGTCTTTGATCTTTTATTGAAAGATCATTGAGTGTTGTAATTACAATACTTTCAATCGGATCATCGAGGGCTTCCAGTATATAGGGAATAGAGACATATCTGATCGCATAATCATTAATCTTTAAAAGACCTTTAATTGCTTCCTCCCGGATAAGCCAGTCGTCACTTTTTAATGCTTTTGCAAAAACAAGCGCTGAGGTAGGGTCTTTATAACGGCTCAGGGTTCTCAACGCCTGCCAGCGGACATTGGGTCTTTTTTCACTGAGGGCAAGCTGTTTCACCTTTCCAACAGCTTCGGGGGGGACATGAAGACTGATACCCTTCAAGGCTTCAATGCGGATAATTGAATGCGGGTCGCCAGCCGCTTTAATGAGAAAAGAAAAAGTTTGTGCTGAAGGGTAACGTTTAATGTGGCGGATAGCCTCTTTTTTTTCAATCCAGTTCCCGTTGTCATACATCGCAAAGTATTTATTAATATCAGAAGGTTTTTTCTGTGTTGTCACCCGGCTTAGACAGGAGGGGGATAGGAATACAGCAAAAAAAAAAATAAGCATTGGAAGACGGGATACGTGACATATCCATAATCCGGACTGCTTTATTTTTTCTGAAGTAATTTTCATTGAATTGGCATACTTTTTAATTATTATTTTATCTGAAGATGCATCAATAACTCTGCTTTTTCAGAAGCCTGTCAATAATACTTTCTTCGGTATATTGTTTAATAATTATTCTGTTATCGTCATTGATATCATAATGTTGAAACCAGTTTTTTAAAATGTCCTGCGGGACTGTTCTGGGTCTTGAGGGGGGAGTGTTTTTGAGTATACCTGTTTCTTCACGTTCACGCAATATATAGGACTTGATGATTTTCTTGTTTGAACTGGCAACTTCAACTGATCCGGAGAACACGGCAATTTTAGTTTCATAACGACTCGCGATAGCTCCAAAGTCGGTACCACGGACACCGGCAACGGCGGTAGGAGTTTTTAATATCAATGAATGAGGGGAGTCATCACGAAGCAGACGTTTAAGGGCAATTCGGACTTTACCGGT
>JAKQCH010000379.1 GCA_029573825.1 Spirochaetota bacterium
TCCAGGAATATCCCCTTAATGCGGAGTCAGATGAAGATACAGTCCATGAAGAAACAGCAGATCGTGTAATTAATGATTACGATATAGAGGCGCTTCGTGAAAAGGCATTTACCCCGGAGTTCCGTGAACTTGTATCAAAAATAACCGGGTACTCAGTTCGCGAAAAGAATGTTCATGAACTTTCCCGTGAGGAACTGCTTCAGAAATATCACATACTTTTCTATCAAACCTCAAACCTCCTTGATCTGGATACGATTAATAATTCTTTCAACCAATTTTCATTTCATGAGGACGCGCTCTTTGATTCACTGTGTTCACATATTCATAACACAATGGAGCGTAAAGGATTTCCATCTTTCGTGTTGCTTTCATTCGATTTTGAAAAGAGTTCCTATGTGCCTGCATTTCACAGTCTTGAAGATATTCAGGAAAGCAGTATCGTGTTTGATATTCATGAAAATCTTATAAAAAGAATATTCTCAAGTAAACAGGGCATCTGGCTTACGAGAGATGCCATCGAAACCGATCCCTATCTTCGGAAACGGATGACATGTGAAGGTAACAATCCTGATTGCGCTTATTACTTCTGTGCAGTGCGGACAATAGCAGACCGGGTGTTCAACAGCCGAAAAGAAGTTTCACATATTGCGGATTCAGTGGGTAATTCAGCGGTGATCATGATTTCTGTTGATGCACAGACTGACTTGCAGAAAACTGAAAATATTTTTGATATTCTTATACACAATTTGTCATTGCATCTGATACTGTTGAGTCACCTTGTTATGAAACGCCAGGCCGCATACAGTATAACCGGTCTGGAGCGGAGCATCACAGTTCTTGATTATCTTTTTACCATGTACAAGGTTTTAGGGAGCGGCGGTATATATGTTCTGCGGTGTAATGGATGCCCCACGCGTGAATTGTATTACACGTTCAGATATCTACAGGAAAAAATTACACATATACTTTCGGGTAATTCCGCATTGATGAGAGTCGGAGCGGATACCGCAGCAATCTTTCTCAGTGATTGTGACAGAGCAGCAGTATTTTCAATATGTGAAAACCATGGCATGATGTTTCCGGACAGTATATCTCTCCAGGAATGGGATTATAATAAAATATTTCACTTTGGTATTTCATAGGTATTATATTACAAGTAACAGACATGATGCTGCGCGATTACCTGTTATTGAATTGCGCGGTGAATAAATGATGCATGACGGTATAGTTGCCGGTTTCGGAACAGGAATGGAAATGCCGGCTCTTCATGAAAAGCGGATCGAGCGGAAAGACATTAATATACCATGACTAATTGGACTATTACATTTTTGTTGACCGCGTGCATTATTTTTCACACTTTTTTTTTAGTGAAACAGGTAAATGCCGCGGGAACTGTTGGCACATCGGGGGCCGATTTCCTTGAAATCGGCGTTGGAAGCCGTCCCCTTGGTATGGGGGAGGCTTTCACGGGAATGATTGAGGATATCAACTCAATATATTACAATCCCGCCGGTCTCGGCACCATGCGGTATCCGGTTCTTTCGGTGATGCATCAGGAGCTGATTCTTGATTCCCGGTTTGAAAACATAAGCGCCGCGTTTCCCGTCTATGACGGCTTCATGGGAATATCAAGCTCCCTTTTCTGGGTCCCTCCTTTCGAGAAGATTGATATTGACGGGAACGAAGTAGGCACCGTGCAGTTTTACAATATGAGCAATGTTCTTGCCTACGGGATGTCTCTTGGATTCGTTGAAGTCGGCGGATCGCTGAAATACATTTACCAGCGTATTGACACACTGCAGCTGCATTCGTATGCCTTCGATATCGGTATCCTGAAAAGACTCTATATGTATTCCCCTTTTGATGCTCCCGTAAGAAATTTTTCAATAGGGATGTCGATACAAAATGTCGGCACGAAGGCAATGGATGACCCGCTGCCGCGGCTTGTGAGGCTTGGCGCGTCATACAAGCTTACAAAATGGTTTGCATTTAATCTTGATATGATAGAGAATTTAATATCATCATCAGATATTTATGATTTCACCTATGGTTTCGATGAAAGTTTCCGTGTTAACACCGGTGTTGAGTTTACCTATCTTGATCTCCTTGCACTTCGCGCAGGATACCGGTTTAATGATGCCGGAACGTATTCTTTCGGCATGGGATTCAATTATCAGGTCAACAAGGTGAACTTCAGTGCCGATGCATCGTATTCGGATGCGGGTATTTTCGGACAGGTGTATTCATTTACGGTGTCCTGCAAACTGATGCTCCAGATTATAACCGTCGAGGACAAGCGGGAAGCTGAAAGGCTCTATAAAAAGGGTATCCGACGGTATGTGAAGGGCGACGTTGAAGGTGCGATTGACGAATTTGAACAGGCGAGACGGAAAAACCCGTATCATAAAAACATTGAACAGAAAATTGAAGATCTTAAACAGTTGAAGAAACTGAAAAAAGAGGGAGATAAACTTGAGCAGGATTACCAGAGATACCAGTTCTATCAGAACCGTTAATGTGCGGAGAGATTTTTGTCCTGCATCTGACGGTTCTGTGCTTTTTGAAATGGGGAATACACGCGTAATTTGCGCGACCCATGTGTCCGACGATGTCCCGCAGCATGCAAAGGAAAAGGGGACGGGCTGGGTAACCGCGGAATACTCCATGCTGCCGTATTCCACAAGTCCCCGGTCTCCACGAAGGCTCGCGCGTCCCGATGGAAGATCGGTTGAAATTCAACGCCTTATCGGGCGTTCCCTTCGGCGGTCTGTTGATCTGAAAAAACTCGCGGGATATTCCATCATTGTGGACTGCGATGTGCTCCAGGCTGACGGAGGAACCAGAACTGCGGGGATTACCGGAGGATTTATCGCGCTGAATCTGGCAATTTCCGGAATGATTGAAAAGGGTATGCTTCATGAAACCCCGGTCATTGCCGGTGTTGCCGCGGTATCGGTGGGTTTTGTGGAAAACGAACTGCTCCTTGACCTTGAGTACAGTGAAGATTCACAGGCGGACGTTGACATGAATGTTGTGATGGACAGCAATTATAATCTTGTTGAAATCCAGGGTACCGGTGAGAATACCTCATTTTCCTTCGCACAGCTTGATGAGATGCTGTCTCTCGCGAAAAAAGGCATCGAACAACTATTTGCAATACAGAAAGAATACTCAATCAGATAAACGTTTATCAACTAATAGAAAAAAAATATGCAATTATTTTTTTCATCCTGTGAAATTCTATTAATTTCTTGACATGATGAAAGATATAGTATGAAAATATGTACAATTGTATTGTATCAAAAAGCATATCATAACAATGACATGCTTTTGTTTTTCTGCACGTTCAACGGGTTGGAGCATGCAGAGCGTGTTTACTCTTGAATAAAGAAGGAAACTATAATCTCACAGGAGGTCAATATGGCGTTTAACAGCTTTTACTCTGATATGTCCCTCGGAGATGACAAGGACGGTTCCGATTCCGGGTACGACGATTACAGCAGCGTCGGAAGTGACGATACAGTGACGGTGCAGGGTCCCGGCGGTCGTATGGTGTCATCGATAAAAGGAGTGTTTACCGGAATAATCTGTTTCTTCGTTTCATTTATCGTGTTGTATTGCGGTGCAACGAAGACTGAACTTGCGAAAGTTTTTAAAAATGCAAAACCGGTTACGAGCGCTCAGGATGGAAGTATGGCATTCGTTACCGGTGTTCCGGAAGTGGGAGAAATCGGAGACCCGGGATATCTTGATAACGGAAAATATCTCAGGATTGATAAAAGTAAAGAATATTACGCGGTTGTATCGACAAAAAGATCAAAAACCAGAAAAGAGGGTACGAAGGAGATAACCACCTCTTATTACGAGTATTCCCTGCAGTGGACAACGAATCCTCAGCCGATAGAGGGAAAGGAAAAGTCGCGGTGGGCGGATTTCGCCAACAGCAACAATATTTCCCGATACACCGATAATCCGGTTTCCTCCGGGGAAACACGAACAACGATAAATACACAAACGGCAAAAGTGAACGGATATACCATACCTGTTGCAGAAGTACAGTTCAAGAGCGGCGGGAAAAATCTTGATCCGATTTATCTTTCAGGGAGTGCGGAGAATCCTCAGATAGGAGATTCACGTCTGGCGTATACGGTATATCCTGCCGATAGCAAGTATACGTTTGCCGGTGATAAATCAGGGCAGTCAATTACCAGTACTATGGTTGATGATTCTCCAATGCTGGTGGCGTCCGCAGGAGAGTTTAAAAATCTAATGGCGGCCCTGAAGTCCGGTGACCGGTTAATGTGGTGGCTCTATCTCATTATTGGATTTGTACTCATGTCTGCCGGACTGCACATGATGGTTGGTCCCCTCACGACATTGCTCAGTTTTATTCCTTTTCTTGGGGATTTTGGTTCAGGGATGATACGCTTTGTACTCACTGTCGCCGCCGCAATAATATCACTTGTATTTTACCTTGCGATATACTACTGGTGGGTGGTGCTTATTATTATCGTGTGTGTATTCGCGTTCATCATGTACAAAAAGAAAGGCGCACAGCCGCAGAGCGCTTAAAATACAATAAAACAGACAACTTCAAAAGCGGGGCATACAAGCCCCGCTTTTTTTATTATGTGCTCACAGGAAGATTCCGATAATAAGAACAGATCAATATAATATAAACGGTCTGGAATGAAATACTAATGAAACGTGTTATTTATTTTTTTACAATAGCAATCGGACTATTCGCATACACAACGGTGTCAGCGCAGAATTATTCACGAAATACCGTGGTTATCGATACTCCTACCGCATATACAATCTCACGGGGAAGCTATCAGGTATCGGTATTAGGGTATGATAACGGCGGACTGGAACTTAAAACATTTATAGGCCTTCACGACAATCTTTTTCTCGGAATATCATTTGATGTTCAGAGCGCTATCGGAAAGGATGAAACTGAACCCAATGTACCCGGTGTAGTAGCGAAATTAAAATTAACTGACGGATGGGAGACATTCCCGATTTCAATTGCCCTTGGTTATGATTCTTTTTATATCGGCCAGCAGGGTAAGGTATACAATAATAACACCAATGAAAACGATGACGTCGAATATACGGAAAATGAATTAAACCGTATGATATACGGGCCGTATTTCGTAATAACCAAACCAATATACCTTTTTGCTGATGAACAGCATGTTCATTTCGGGATGAGAGTTCCGACGCAGCCGAACTACGTTCCCGAAGATACATCGTATTTTGTGGCCCTTGATGTGCCCCTTGGACAATACTTTGTTTTTAAAAGTGAAACTGAAAGAATTTATTATGATTTTTCACGGGGAAGAGAGTGGCTGTATAATGTCGGACTGAGATACCAGTATCTAAATAATTTCGGAATTGAATTTGACGTGCTTTTTCAGAGAGGCGAGCGGGCTCACCGCATTGTGAGAATTGAATACCGTGATGTTTTCTGAATAATGATAATGTCCTGATTATTATATTTTAACAGCTTTTCTCATGAATTCTTTTTTTAACCCGGTTGATACAATCAGCCGGGTTTTGTTATCCGGGCTTCTGCCTGAATGCTGAATGTATTGAAAACTGTTATGAGACAGAATGCCATTCCACGTGAAACATATAACAATATATGAATAATGTCGTATATATTAAATGCATATAATTAATGTATGCAAAATTATGCTTATTTCAATGACTGGGAATAGCAAATATATTCATGTTTCTGGTTGACAAATTATTTACAGTTTTATACTATTGGTTGATCGTCCAATCAATAATGGAGAACACTATGGAAGTTATTGAAACAAAAATTGATACGGGTTCGGAAGAATATAAAAAAAATTTTAATTCGATGAAGGCCCTCGTTGACGATTTGCGCGCCGAGTTGAAGAAAGCGCGTGATGACAGATCTGAAAAGGCACGAAAGCGTATCGAAGAAGTAGGTAAACTTCCTGTGCAGAAAAGGCTTGATCTGCTCCTCGACAAAAACACGCCATTCCTGGAGATTGGTGCTCTCGCGGCAAAAGACATGTACGACGGTAAGGTCTATGGCGCCGGTTCAATCGCGGGAATTGGAATTGTCGAAGGACGGGAAATCTTTGTTCATGCGAATGATCCGATGATCAAGGGCGGAACGATATATCCAATGGGTGTTAAGAAATCCCTCCGGAGCCAGAGGATTGTAATGGAAAACAGGCTTCCCATGATTTATCTGATTGATTCGGGGGGCGCTTTTCTTCCGCTGCAGTCGGAAATATTTCCGGATTATGATGATGGCGGCAGGGTGTTTTACAATCAGGCTATGACCTCCAAAATGGGAATCCCCCAGATTGCATCGGTAATGGGACTCTGTACTGCCGGCGGTGCCTATATCCCCGCAATGTCCGATGATGTCGTTCATGTGAAAGGGACCGGAGCAATTTTTTTAGGCGGACCGCCGCTGGTACTTGCCGCCACAGGGGAAGAGGTTACCGCTGACGAGCTGGGCGGCGCAGAACTGCATTGCATGGAATCCGGGGTTTCTGATTATTATGCTGAAGATGATGCCCATGCCATGGCAATTGTGCGGAGCATTGTGAAAAACCTTCCGGAAAATAAAAAGTATCCTCTCTCGATGAAGGACCCGGATCCGCCCTTATATGATCCCGCCGAAATATACGGTATCGTCAGCCGTGATCTTAAAACACCCTATGATGTTCGTGAAGTTATTGCCCGTATTGTGGACAGAAGCGAATTTCTTGAATTCAAGGAACTTTATGGTCCTACCCTGGTGTGCGGCTGGGCATATATCCACGGATATCCCGTAGGTATTCTCGGAAATAACGGAATACTGTTTTCCAACAGCGCCCTGAAGGCGACTCAGTTTATTCAGCTTTGTGACAAGCGTAAAATTCCTCTCGTGTTTCTTCAGAACATAAATGGATATATTATCGGCCGTGAATACGAACGGATTGGTATTACCAAGGATGGGCATAAAATGGTAAATGCCGTATCAACAGCGACTGTCCCGAAGTTCACTGTTATTATCGGTGCTTCATTCGGTGCCGGAAACTACGGAATGTGCGGAAGGGCATATTCGCCAAGATTTCTCTGGAATTGGCCCAACGCGGAAATTGGCGTTATGGGGGGAGAACAGGCGGCGGACGTTCTTGTCACGGTAAAAAATGATCAGAACAAACGTCTGGGACTGCCCCCTCTAACTGATGACGAAGTGAAGGCGATCAAGGTGCCGATTATTGCTGCGGCAAAAAAAGAAGGAGATGCCTATTACAGTACCGCAAATTTGTGGGACGATGGCATCATTGACCCGGCTTCAACACGAGATGTTCTTGGACTATCAATTTCAGCTGCTCTTAACGCTCCTATCCGTGATGATGCTTATGGATATGGAATTTTCAGAATGTAATGGCACAGCAATGGCAGGGAGAACATGTTTACAAAAATACTGATAGCGAACAGGGGCGAAATCGCCGTACGCATAATGCGGACATGCAGGGAGATGGGTATTGCGACAGTTGCAGTTTATTCTGACGCTGACAGCAGATCGCTGCATGTGCTCAGTGCCGATCAGGCAGTTCATATCGGCGATGCTGAACCATCGAAAAGTTATCTTGATATCGATAAAATTATTGATGCCGCGAAGAGCACCGGTGCCGAAGCAATACATCCTGGTTACGGATTTCTTGCGGAAAACGCTGTCTTTGCTGAACGCTGTGAATCCTCCGGGCTGACATTTATAGGTCCGCCGCCACAGGTGATTCGCGACCTCGGTGATAAGATCACCGCACGGAAAATTATGACCGCAGGGGGCGTGCCGGTCATTCCTGGAACTGAAGAAGGTATTGATGATATATCAGCAGTATCGGCAGATGCTGCAAAGATAGGATATCCGTTGCTTGTGAAAGCTGCAGCAGGTGGCGGCGGTAAGGGGATGCGTGTTGTGTATGATCCCACTGATCTGGAGGAGGCATGTGCCTCAGCATCACGGGAAGCGGCAGGTGCTTTCGGTAACGGTACTATATTTATCGAAAAATACCTGAGTCCTTCACGGCATGTGGAGTTTCAGATACTTGCGGATTCCTTCGGCAATGTGATCCATCTTAATGAACGTGAGTGTTCAATTCAGCGGCGTCATCAGAAAATAATTGAAGAAACACCATCTCCTGTTATGACACCGGAACTTCGCCAGAAAATGGGTGAAGCGGCTGTCGCAGCTGCACGGGCATCGGGATATGTCAATGCGGGAACCGTGGAGTTCATAGTCGACAGTCAGGGTACGTTCTATTTCCTCGAAGTTAATACACGCCTTCAGGTGGAACATCCGGTTACGGAAATGACAACCGGCATTGATCTGGTGCGATACCAGATTTCAATTGCGGCAGGGGAAAAGCTTTCTCTGGTACAGAAAGATATTTCCGCGAAGGGTCACGCCATTGAATGCAGAATATATGCGGAGGATCCGGAACAAGGATTTTTTCCGTCACCGGGGATCATTCACTACATGAAGGAGCCCTCAGGACCTGGTATCCGAAATGATTGCGGAGTATACACCGGGTTTCCCGTACCTTTTGAATACGACCCTATTGTGTCCAAACTGGTGGTTCACGGTAACACGAGAAAAGATGCGATATCCCGCATGATACGTGCCCTGCAGGAGTATATCATACTTGGTATTAAAACTCCGGTTCCATTTTTGATCGATGTCCTGAAATCGGAACCATTCGTGAACGGGGAAACGTATACTGATTTTATCGACACGCATTTCAGTGACTGGTTAATGGACAGGAAGAATATGCATACGGCACAAATCGCATTCCTCGTGGATGATATGCTTCCTTTGAAAAAGCAGGTATCCCATGGCGACGGGATACTATCAACCCCCAGCCCATGGCAGACACTTGGAAACTGGCGCCTGTAATGAAAAAATATGACTGCAGGAAAAAAAGATGAACTACCAGCTTAAAATTGATGATACTGTCGCATCACTTGAAATACAGGCACTCGATAACTGTTCTGCTGATATTGTTTCGGATAGCGGAAATATTCATGTCACATACAGCCGTATTTCTGAGAACCAGATATATATTTCCTGCAATGGAGAGGGCCGCAATGCGTATATTCACCGCAGTAATGGAACAAAGACCATCATCATAGACGGCGTTCCGTATTACGTTGAGGACGTTGATAAGCTCACGCAGGGGGGGAACAGAAAAAAAGCCCCCGGGAATACCCCGCAGGAGGTTACTCCGCCCATGCCGTCGATTGTGGTAAAAGTCATGGTGCAAACCGGGGATGAGGTTGCAATGGGGCAGGGCCTTGTGGTTGTATCCGCCATGAAAATGGAAACCACACTGAAGGCGCCATACGACGGGATGGTAACCGGAATACATGCTGAGGAAGGGGGCAAAGTAATGCCCGGTGAGATTCTGGTTGATATTAAAAAGAATGAAGACGCGTAGGTACAGCGTATGGGGGCGTTAATGGAAGAAGCACATCTTTTAAATCATATTGATAAACACATCTGCAGTATTACGATTAACAGGGAAAAGCAGAGAAACGCAATTACTCCTGAAGCAATTCAGCTTTTTCATTCATATCTTGATGATGCAGAAAATAATTCTGATGTCAGGGTCCTCCTTGTATCAGGCGCTGGTGACCGCGCTTTCTGTACCGGCGCACAGCTTGGCAATACGATTTCAGGCGAAGGGGGCACTATCTTCTCTGAATATGCCCGGCTCCTTCACCGTATTTACACCTTCCCGAAGCCCACCGTTGCGAAAGTTAAAGGGTACTGCCTTGCAGGTGGGATGGGTTTCATGCTTGCCTGTGATATTGTTATTGCTGGAGAAACATCGCAGTTTGGAACGCCTGAAGTAAATGTCGGCCTGTGGCCCATGATGATCGGGGCATTGATATTCCGCAATGTGCCGAGGAAGAAGGCAATGGAAATGATACTCTTAGGTGAACGCATATCAGCCGCTCGTGCATTGGAAATTGGCCTCGTTACCCGAGTGTTGCCGGATGATACTGTTGATAGTGAAACTGAAGCCCTGTGTGCGAAGCTTGCGCTGAAAAGTCCGGTCGGCATCCGCATCGGGAAAACAGCGTTTAATGCAGTGGAATCAATGAGTATTGATGATGCGCTTATGTTCCTGTCGGGTAAACTCGCTGAAGTGGCGGCAACTGAAGATGCAAAAGAAGGTATTACGGCATTTATGGAAAAACGTGAACCGTTGTTTAAAGGTAAATAGATAATGGACTAATTCCCCGGCATAGCCGGAGGTGAATAATATTCGGAAAATAAGGTGTACTGCAATGGATGATATCGGCACACGCGGAAAAGAAAAGGTAATTATCGCAAACTGCAGCGGATTCTTCGGAGACAGGTTTTCTGCTGCGGAGGAAATGGTTCGCGGGGGACCGATAGATTTTCTTACGGGAGATTATCTTGCTGAGCTCACTATGGCGATTCTTTTCCGCCTTAAGAGCAAAGATCCGTCAAAGGGATATGTTCCGACCTTTCTGAAGCAGATGGAAAAGGTGATGGGTGAATGCCTTGATAAGAAAATCCGCGTTGTTTCGAATGCCGGCGGATTGAACCCGAAGGCCCTTGCTGATGAGCTGAAAGCCATTGCCGCCCACCTTGGACTCACTCCTAAAATTGCATACATTGAAGGGGACGATATACTTCCCCGCATGAAAGAATTACAGGAGGCGGGAGAATTATTTACTCATCTTGATAAAGGCACAGCACTGAAGGATGCTAACGCTTTTTCAATTTCCGCAAATGCATATCTTGGATGCCGCGGAATAGTGAAGGCCCTGGATGAGGGAGCTGATATTGTGGTCGGAGGACGCATCGCCGATGCCGCAATTGTGGCCGGACCCGCAGCCTGGAAGTTCAAATGGAAATTTGAAGACTATGACAGGCTCGCGGGAG
The DNA here is from genome assembly GCA_029573825.1 of Spirochaetota bacterium. Lineage (GTDB taxonomy): Bacteria > Spirochaetota > UBA4802 > UBA4802 > JAGODF01 > JAKQCH01. The sequence goes on from JAKQCH010000379.1 coordinate 10,958, forward strand.
CTGTCACCGCCGGTCATATTATTGAATGCAGCGCCCAGGCCACCGGAGGTAACTATTCATTCTTCGAGGAGGTTCCGACATTCAGCAATATTGGTTTCCCGATAGCTGAAATATTTGATGACGGTTCCTTCGTAATAACAAAACATCCCGGGACCGGAGGGCTGGTTTCAGTGAATACGGTGAAGGCGCAGCTCATGTACGAGGTGCGGGGTCCGGAGTATCTCACTCCCGATGTCAGCACACGGTTTGATACGATACAGATACTCCAGGAATCCGCTGACAGAGTGTATGTCAATGGCGTCAGGGGAAATCCACCCCCGGAAACAACAAAGGTGTGTATCAACAACTTCGGCGGCTATAAAAACTCAATGACAGTAGTGCTCACGGGACTTGATATCGACAAAAAAGCACGTATTGTAGAAAATACACTCTTTGAGAGCCTTGGTGGAAAAGATCAGTTTTCAATTGCCGATGTTCAGCTTTTGCATTATGAACAAGAGAATCCCTGCTCAAACGACAATGCATTCGGATTTCTCAGAATTTCTCTTATGGACCATGATCAGAAAAAGGTTGGGCGTCTGTTCTCATCGAAGGTTGTAGAACTCGCTCTCGCAAGTATACCGGGATTTACGCTTACCGCACCCCCGTCAGATGCAGTACCGGCGATAGTTCACTGGCCTGCACTTGTTTCAAATAAACAATTACGTCAGCAGGTTGTTGTCGGTGATACTGTCAGCATTATTGAATGTTCAACTGAGCCGGGATTATTTCAAGATATCATACCGATTGTCAGTACTATTCCTCCTGTTCCGGGGGGGGCAATGGTTTCAGTCCCCCTCGGACGAGCTTTCGCGGCCCGCTCAGGGGATAAAGGAGGAAATGCAAATCTTGGAATATGGTCCAACAAGCCTGAAGGATATTCTTTCCTGAAGGAATTCGCAACAGTTGATAAATTACGGAAACTGCTGCCTGACATTCGTGACTGTGAAATCGAACGGTATGAATTTCCAAACCTGTTCGCAATAAACTTTTATATCAAGGGTATTCTCGGTGACGGCGTTGCGGCGTCACTTCGCAGTGATCCACAGGCGAAGACGCTGGGAGAATATTTCAGAGCAAAAATCGACATGATACCTGAATCAATTTTATGGGAAAAATCGTAGGAGCGGGAGGAATACATGGAGTTCGGATTTAGTGAAGAGCAGATAATGTTTCGTGATACCGTGTACCGGTACGCGAAAAATGAAATTGCTGATCTCTGCGGGGAGGCGGATCTCAAATCCGAGTTTTCACGGGAGATATGGAACAGGTTGGGAGCGATGGGACTCCTTGGACTGCCTTTCCCGGAGGAATACGGAGGGCAGGGCGCCGATGTGGTAACCTGCTGTCTTTCAAGCGAGGCACTGTCCCATGCGGGAATTGACGGCGGACACATGCTCGCTCTCGGGGCCCATACCTACCTGTGCGGTGATACAATATTTCAGCATGGCACGGAGGAGCAGAAGAAACGGTATGTACCGAAACTTGCCACAGGTGAATGGATCGGGTGCATGGGGCTCACGGAACCGGAGGCAGGATCAGATGCGGCATCACTGCAGACAACCGCAGTAAAAAAAGGTGACCGCTGGATTTTGAACGGCACAAAGACATTTATTACCAACGCACCAGTCGCAGATATCGCTGTTGTCTATGCGACTGTCGACAGGAAGCTGAAACATTCAGGAATAACAGCGTTCATTGTTGAGCGTAATTATAAAGGCTTCTCAACAGGAAATCCGTTCCACAAAATGGGTGTCAGGGCATCTGCGACCTCCGAGGTGTTTCTGGAGGATTGTGAGGTTCCTGAAGAAAATATGCTCGGCGAGGAGGGTAAGGGTTTCGCCATGACTCACCAGACTCTTGAATGGGATAGAAGCGCGCTTCTGGCTCCTGTAGTCGGCGGGCTCATGTTCCTGATTGAGGAATGTGCGAAATATGCGAACCAGCGAGTACAGTTCGGAAAACCAATTCGTGAATTTCAGGCGGTTCAGCACAAAATAGCGGATATGAAAATTATCCTTGAGGCGTCTAAAATGGCGGTGTATCGTGTGGCGGCATTGAAGGATGCAGGACATACAATAAATCATATGCAGGCGTCAATTGCGAAGGCATTTACGGGGGACTGGGGCCTGAAAGCATTTTCCGAGGCAGTGCAGGTTTTCGGAGGATACGGACTCATGCATGAATATCCTGTTGAATGGTTTTTCAGAGACGCGAAACTTGCACAGATAGGCGGCGGCACGTCTGAAATACAAAAGATGATTATCTCACGCCTGATGAGCTTTTAGCGGTATACGGAGGACATGTATGAATTATGAAATGACTGATGATCAGATAGCATTGCAGAATGCCTGCAGGGAATTCTGCGGGAACGAGATTCTTCCCGGTGCGGTTATGCTCGATACGTGCTCCCGTGAGGAAGCTTCAGCAATAATGAAAGGCAATTTGAAAAAATTAGGTTCACGCGGATATTTGGGAATGGGCATCACCAGGGATTTCGGAGGAACAGATGCAGATATGCTTACCACTGTTATTGCCGGCGAGGAGATAGCGAAGTCATGCGCCTCGACATTCATAACAGCGGCGTCAAGCGCGGTATATTTTGGATATGCTCTTTCCCGGTTTGGCAATGATGAACAGAAGAAAAGGTATCTCCCGGAAATTGTTTCAGGTGAAAAGATCGGCGCCATCGCGGTATCTGAGTATGACGCAGGATCAGATGAGCACGCAATGAATACCACTGCATCCCGTGAAGGAAACTCCTGGATTATCAACGGTGTGAAATCCTATGTGACAAATGGGCCGATTGCTGATTATTTTCTCGTGGCGGCACGAAGTGATAGTGGCAATGTAACTCCCGGAGAAATAACATTATTTATTGTAGGAAGGGGGTGTCCGGGTTTTTCTGAAGGGGAACTTTCGGATACCATGGGACTTCACGGGGCACAAGCCGGTGAAATTATATGCAACCATTGCATTGTGGAGAGCATTGATGTACTGGGTGTTCCCGGACAGGGGGCGGATATTCTCGGGTATCTGAAGAATTACCGAGCGCTTTTCACTGCGGTATGTTCACTTGGAATATCATGCGCCGCGATGGAATCTGCAAACAGGTATTCAAAAGAACGAAAATCATTCGGGAGATATATTAATCGGTACCAGGAAATTGCATTCAGGCTTGCGGAGATGATGATACAGACAGATATCTCCCGGCTGCTCATTTATAAAGCGGCATGGGAGCTTGATAATCATTCAGTTGAAGCGGTATCCGCAGTGTCATGTGCCAAGATATTTTCAACAGAAACAGCCGCTCTTGTTTCAGGATGGGCTGTACAGATTTACGGAGGGAAAGGCTATCTGAAAGGTTCGGATGTTGAACGGTTCTACCGGGACGCAAAATTCGGTGAAATTGCCGGCGGTACCTCTGAACTTCACCGTCTGTCAATTGCATCAGAGATTCTTGACCGTTACAGCAATTAATTGATAGCGTAACGGTCAAGAGACCTGAATTATAAGAATTACTTTTTGCGAATTATATTAATTATAATCAGTAAGTTTACTTTTTTATGTCAATAAATTTTTCACATAGAACATAAAAAGCCACCGTAATCACCTTTTTCTTATTATAATCTGCAATCCTTCCCATTATTCTACATCAAATCCATTGTAATAATAGGCCAGACGAATTTTATTTAGATTCAAAGCACCAGCCGGACTCCATTGACCTGCGTTTATTCTGTAATTTATCGTCCGCATGACACGTTCTGCGTGACTGGTTGTTTTGCCATTCAACTTATTACGTATGCCTGAAAATAAATCGGGCTTAGCATTCTTCAGATAGCTCGCACTGCTTTTCATTGAATTACTTTCACAATACTCAATAATTTTTTCAAGCTGTTTTTCTTTTGAGCAAATTATTTTTTCAATAATTTCATCCCGATTTTCATCCTGAATGCTTTTGATATTACAGATGCTTAATAGTTCACCAAGTATATGGTACCAATGACCACTCTTCCTTTTTATCTTATCCTTCCACAGGTAATATTTCATTTGATGAGGAATATGCCATAGACATCTCTGAAATATTATGTCAACTTTGTCAGCTATTGATTTTAAAATACTGGTATCTCCATCGGTCACCAAAAGAAACTTTGGGAATTTTTTGACATTCTCGATGAGAGGGGCAAACAACTTATCCCAACCTCCATCATATTTACCGATAGACAAACCTGCTACCCTAACGCCTCCACCTTTTTTATGCTGAACGAAAACTTTCATTTCCTGACCACGCTTTTTAATCCCCCTGATGGGTATCCCCGTGCCGTCAGCTTCTCCACGACCTTCTTCATCAGGATCAATATTAAATTCTATCTCACTGCCGATTTTTTGCACTGATCTCCAAATGGTCATCTTATCAATAGCAATTCCAAACATTTTTATGATTTTCTCTGCGACCCTATAGGTTGTTAATGCGCCTATTAAGCCGAACCTCTTAATCGTATCTTTTGACATTCTTTTTCTTTTTTCCAGGCCAAGAAGTGACCTGGTGATGTAAAATTTATGTCCACATTCCTTACATTCAACCTGAAGCTGTCTCAAAAAAACCGGCTGCAGGATAGTGATAATTTTTGTAAGTCTACCATGCCGGGTTTTCCAGATAAAATTTTCATTATTTCCACATTGTTCACAGGCAAAAGGCTTTATCCTATGGGTCATATACTCATTCGCGAACTCTTCAATAACTTTCTGAGTGAAAATATTCAGCAAATCTGTTTTCATTTCATTATATGCTGCTAAAACAGTATTTAGCTTGCAATCCTGAATGTCGATAGTATAATTGAATTCAAAATTAAATTTCATTTCAAAGCTCTTTTTGTTTTATTATCGCAAAAAGGGCTTTCTTTTTTTACAGGTCTCCTTTATTATACGTTATCAATTAATTATTATCTTTCAAAAAATTATTCTTGCAAAAGACTATATGCCCCTTAGCAGTGAATGGTGGATATTATATAAACTGACACGAAAATAGTTATCTGAGTAAACGAAGTGAATCACCAACCGCCGAATGCGGGGTAAAGCAACTTTTTTATCTCAGGATGATTATCGTTTTCATGTTGTACTATTTCGAAAGGAAAATTGGTCCATTACATGGGTGCAAAAACAAAAAATGATATTGTTGACAGAAGAAGGGACCAGTTGAGGGAAGCTGCATACCGTGTTGTGAGCACAAAGGGATATACCACTTTCACCATCAGGGACATCGCAAAAGAGGCAAATCTTTCAACGGGACTGGTTCATTACTATTTTAAAAACAAGGAGGATCTTCTTCTGAGCCTTCTGTCGGAGATGAATAAGACCCTGAAGCGGAATACCGTTGATATCCTCAGCAGAATTGAAAATCCACTCGAAAAGCTGAAAACATTTATGCGACTTGCCTTTGATCAGGTTTCAAACGAGAAAGAATATTATTATGTGATAATAGATTTCTGGGCACAGGCAAACAGAAATGAAAGGATGCGGAAGGCGAATATTCGACTTTTTGACAGCTATCATGAAATGCTGACGAAAATCCTTGAAGAGGGTGCCGCTGAAAAAATTTTCTCCGTATCAGATATGAAATACACCGTGACGATAATTATTTCTCTTATGCAGGGATTTATTATTCATTATGTAATTGACAGCAACTCCTACGATTACCGGAACTATACCGCTAAAATTATTGAGGATATTATCGCAATGGTACATCCTCCAAAACCATGAATTGCCAATTCCCTCCTGCATATCGATATTAATTCATCATTTTTAAAATATGTTGACTAAATTATATATTTTTATATATTGGTTGGATGTTCATTCAATTCAACAAGGAGCAAGCTATGGACAATAATAGATTCTGGAAAAAAAATTATGATGCCGGAATTGACGATCTTGATCCGGCGCTGTGGGAAGTTACCCTCATTGATTCATTTAAAAAGACATTTCAGGAATTTCCCGATAGGATTGCACTCGTTTTCATGGGAGTCGAAATCACCTATGGACAGCTCGATATATACGCACAGCGTTTCGCGGGATATCTTCGCGATAATGGTTTTAAAAAAGGTGATGTGATCGGAATCAATCTTCCGAATATTCCTGAATACATTATTGGGTATCTTGGCATTTTACGGGCGGGATGTATTGTCTCCGGCGTGTCACCTCTTCTGTCACAGGAAGAACTGGTATTTCAGCTTCAGGATTCAAATGCACGGGGTTTGATAACGCTTGATGCGATATATGAAAAGAAACTGTATCCCGTTGCCCATAAACTCCCTTCACTAAAGTTCGTGTGTGTAACAAGTATAGGTTCATTTATGCCCGCGGTGAAAAGCTTTATCGGTAAACTTATTGGAAAAATACCGAAAGGTAAAGTGGAATCGATAGATGCTATCAGTATAAAATGGTTTGCCGATATTGTAAAAAACAAAAACTATTCCGCCGAGCCCTTTGATGCCGGTCTGACTCCCGATGATATCGCGTATATCCAGTATACCGGCGGGACAACCGGCGTACCGAAGGGGGCAATGATCAGCCACCGCAATGCACTGTCCGACTTGATTATTGTGCAGACATGGCTTCTCATTGATCGCGGAGGCAATAATGCACTTTCCGCATTTCCGTTGTTTCACATTGCGGGTCTTTTTACAAATTCAGTGTTCATCAATTCCGGACTGACCCAGATTCTTATTCCTAACCCGCGGGATACGGATCATATCTGCAGCGAGTTGAAAAAATATAAACCATTCTTTACTGCGAATGTTCCCTCGCTATATCACCTTCTTATGGGAAATCCAAAATTTAAAAAGCTTGATCACTCAACCCTCCATGTATGTGTTTCTGCAGCAGCGTCATATCCTGAAGAATC
>JAKQCH010000458.1 GCA_029573825.1 Spirochaetota bacterium
CTCCATCGTATATATGGAGGGCGATAAAAGCGATAACATCTATATAATGAAGTCAGGCAGGGTTATTCTCACCACAAAGAAAGTGGAAGACCGGATATGGGTTGAAGTGAAAGAGAATGTTAAGCCGGGAGAGTTTTTCGGCGTGAAGTCTGCTCTGGGACGGTATCCCCGCGATGAAACCGCCCAGACTTTCGGAGATACCGTGGTTCTGGTGTTGAGTCTTGCCGAATTTGAACGGCTGATTTTAAAAAACCTGAATGTCGTGAAAAAGATGCTCCGTGTTTTCAGCAACCAGCTCCGCAGGATCGGGAAAACGGTGCGGGAGGTGCTTGGTGAAACTGATGCTGTTAATCCTGAAGTCGAACTGTTTAAAATAGGGGAATATTATTATAAAGCCGGTAGACACAAACAGGCGCTGCATGCATACAAAAAGTATATTGAATTTTATCCCGGGAATAAGCATTCCGGTGTTGCCAAACAGAGAATAAGCGCTCTCCAGTCGGGGCATAGCGGGGATGACGATCTTATGTCCGGTGACGAAGATGAATACTCAACGTCATCGTATGAAGAGAGCGCCGGTGATATGACAGATTTCAGTCTTGATGATGAAGCCGGGGGAAGCAGCTTCGATGATTTTGCTGATGACAGCGGCAGCAGGCCGGAACGCTCGCCATTGTCGAGTGAAATGGATGAATTCCTCATGGATGAAGATTCCGGGGAATCGTCTGATGATCTTTCAGATTTCAGCTTTGACGAGCCCGATACAGGTGTTAAACAAAAGCAGGATGATATCAATGAACTCTTTTATGAGGCAATGAGGCTGTTTTCCGAGGAAAGTTTCAGCGAAGCAAAGGACCTGTACGAAAAAGTTCTCAATTTTAAATCACTTAAAAACGAGGGCGAGCGGAAGACCTTTGAAAAAGCCCACTTTGAGGTGGGGCGCTGTTATTATAAAATGAAGAATTACCGTGAGGCACTTAATTCATTTTCTGCGCTGTTAAAAAAGTTTCCTACCTCGGACCATGCGAAGAATACGATGCTTTATATCGGTATTGTATTTGAGGAAAATGGAAATGCTGATAAAGCCGCAGGATACTATAAAAAAGCATCCGAAATGGAACCGAAAGACCAGATCAACAAGGAAGCGGTTAACCGTCTTGCCAGACTTCAGAAAAATCAGGGGAGAAGATAGTGATACAGCTCGACAATCCCATTTTCGATAAGTTTACTGTTGAATTCGAGCCGAATGAGCTGATATTCTGCGAGTTTGAGCCGGGTAATGAGTTTTATGTTATCCAGACAGGACGGATAAAAATAGTAAAGATCATCAACAATAACGAAAAGACTCTTGACGTGCTGAAGCCCGGTGATATTTTCGGCGAAATGGCCGTGCTGGAGGAGGAACCGCGCTCTGCTTCTGCTATTGCGATGGAGAAATCGAGGCTCCTGAAGTTTCACCGTGACAATTTTGATGCGCTGCTTCAGGGGAATCCTCAGATTGCCTACCGGCTGCTTGTAATTTTTTCCAAGAGAATTTACGATGCAAAGCGTCGGCTTATGATACTGCTCCTTGAGGAACCGCAGCTGAAGGTCATGGATGTCCTTAACATGCTTTCGGAAGAAGATCCGCACCTTGACCTCGGCGGACCGGTTATTCTCCATGTGACGATCCAGGAGGTCGCGAACTGGGCCGGAATGCAGATCAATGAAGTGCAAAAAATATTGACACATTTCAATCAGTTGGGAAAGATAGAGCTCTTTAACGATAAAATTCATGTGAAGAACATCAGGGACTTCATGCGAGTGGTTAATTCCCGAAGGAAGAGCAGTTTTCAGTAACGCCAAATCGCTCCCGTAGCTCAGGTGGATAGAGCAGTAGTTTCCTAAACTATGTGCCGGAGGTTCGAGTCCTCCCGGGAGCATACAATAAAAAAAGCGGATTTTCCGCTCTTTTTTTTGCGTTGAAAACGATGGGAAGAAACAAATGAAGTATATTATATGCATTCCTGTTACGGGTATGAGAAATGGATAACAGACTTAAGGAAATAGCTGAACGGTACCAGGAGCTGGAGCGGCAGCTCAGTGAACCGGACGTGATATCAAATCAGAACGCCTTCAGGGCGCTTACGCGGGAGCATGCTTCAATATCGCCACTTGTCCACAAAATTGAAGAAAAGATCAAGGCGGATAAAGAGCTTCTGGAGAGCAGAGACCTTTTAGGTGTTGAACGGGACCCTGAAATGAGCGCACTTCTGAAAGCTGAGATTGAGCAGCTTGAAGAACGCCTGGGAAAACTGAACGAGGAAATAAAGGTTCTCCTTCTGCCCAAAGACCCTAATTCCGGAAAGGATGTTATTATGGAAATAAGGGCCGGTACCGGCGGTGATGAGGCGGCGCTGTTTGCCGCAGACCTTTTCAGGATGTACAACCGTTATGCTGATGACAAGCGCTGGAAGCTTGAGCTGATGGAGGTGAACCAGACTGAAATCGGAGGGTTCAAGGAAATCAGTTTTTCCATCAGCGGTGACGGGGCCTATGATAATCTGAAGTACGAGTCGGGTGTTCATCGGGTCCAGCGGATACCGACAACGGAATCCGGCGGAAGGATACATACCTCAGCGGTAACTGTTGCGGTGCTGCCGGAAGCCGAGGAAAGCGAAATTGTGATCAATCCCGATGAGCTGAGAATTGATGTATACCGTTCTTCGGGCCATGGGGGGCAGTCCGTCAATACCACTGATTCAGCCGTGCGTATCACGCACATTCCCACTGGTATGGTGGTTACCTGCCAGGATGAAAAATCCCAGCTGAAGAATAAAGTGAAGGCAATGCGGGTGCTCCGGGCACGGCTCCTTGAAATCAAGGAGCGCGAAGATCAGGAGAAGGAATCCCAGATGCGGCGTGCCCAGGTGGGGAGCGGTGACAGGAGTGAACGCATACGGACATATAATTTTCCTCAGTCCCGGGTCACTGACCACAGAATAAATTTAACACTCTACAACCTTGATGCGTTCCTGAACGGTGAACTTGATACGGTCATTGAACCGATGAAGAAGTTTGAGATTGAACAGCTCCTGAAAGCGAAAAAATAACCGGTTTCACCGTTCCGGTTTTATCGATGAGGTTTTTGCACTGTTATTATGATACTTTCTGAGTTCCTGACATCCCTCCAGTCACAATTCGCTTCGGCAGGAATTGCAACAGCGCGTCTTGACGCGGAAGTTCTTGTGTGTCATGTCCTTGGTCTTGATCGGGCTGGTATTATCATGCAGCATAACAGGGTCCTGAACGATGAGGAACTGCACGAGCTGAACGATCTGGGAACGCGAAGGGCCGGAAGGGTGCCAGTCGCGTATCTGACAGGGAAAAAAGAATTTTACTCACTTGAGTTTTCTGTTACCCCTGACGTCCTGATACCGCGTCCGGAAACGGAGTTCCTTGTTGATTACGCGATCTACTATGCACCACAGGGCGGCAGGGTGCTGGATATCGGGACCGGTTCCGGAGCAATCGCCATTGCGGTAAAACACACCCGGCGCGATCTGGAGGTCTACGCCTCGGATATTTCAGAAAAGGCCCTGAAGGTTGCGCAGGTTAATTCACATACGCTTCTGGACGATAATGGTGTACGCTTCTTCAGGGGGGATTGTTTCGATCCGTTTCACGGTGAGCAGTTTCATGTCATCGTGTCAAATCCTCCCTATGTCGATCCTGCCCTGAAGAATTCACTTCAGGACGAGCTGTCGCACGAACCGCAATCCGCGCTGTTCGCGGGGGATTGCGGAAGAGCGATAATTGTAAAAATCATTGATCAATCACATCCTTTTCTGTATCCTGGCGGAGTAGTATTAATTGAAATTGGAGCGGAAATGAAGGATTTCATTATGGAATACGGACCCCGGCGGGGTTATGATATTTCCATCGCATCCGATTACGCGGGTTTCGCAAGAGTGGCGGTGCTGAAAAGAAGATAACATGCGGCGCCTCACCGGAAGTGCATACTGACTGTACCGGGGAACTACTACCATGTCTGTACTGACGATTCAGATCAAAAGAATTTCTGCGTTTATTTATGTTCTGATATTTCTCCTTGGATTTAATGTCCTGTTTAACCTGATGTTTCAATGGTACGGGATATCTCTGATTGTGCGGGTGTATCTCTTTGTTTTTTGCTTTTATCTTATCTATAATTATGCAGCTTTTGAAACTGAGCGCCTTCGCGTGCTGTATTCCCGGCGTTTCGGGGATATTAGTGATTTTGTTATTTTTTTTGAAATGGGCATAGTCCCCTTCCTCATCATTTACGGAGTGACCGGGGTTTTTACATTTATTGATTATCTTCGTCTTCCTCACTGGCCGTGGAACCCCTTTCTGAGCCTTTTAAACGGACGCTATTCCAACCTTGTTATCTATTCATTGCTGCTTTTCCTTATCTTAAAACTGAAAAAAGGACCCGGAGTTAAAATCGCAATTTTTATCGGGGTATCGGTGGCGTATTATTTCGTCGATAAGATTCTTTATACAATATTTTTCAGCTCGCCGGGAATAGGCGTAGTAAAAGTACTGAAGCTTGTCCTTTTAATATCCCTCCTGTTTTTTGAATTCATGATACAGCGCAGCAGGTTGTTCCTTGTTCTGATGGCAACCGTTCTCAGTATCACTCTTGTTATAACCGCGATAAGCGCTAACTATCTGGTTTTCCGCTATTCCGGTATTGCCTCATTTCAGAAAAAGGAAAGCGGCCTTGTTCTGCTGCGCTTTGGCTTTGAGTTTCCCTATAATGACCTGAAGACAATTGTGACACGGACCGGAGACATGGTGCTCTTCAGCGAGTTGCTGGATCATGCCGCTGCGGACCGTTACCGTCTGAACTACAGCGACAGGGAGTGGGAGGAGCTTTTCCTTTCGGGAGATGTGGAGCTTGCTGATACTGTTGCCGGACAGATAGAGGACCGAGAACTTGAAATATCCTTTGAAAAGATAGTAAACTACGCGTATGAAAGTTCACTTGTCCCTGAAGAAAAAATTGAACGCGCTTCAAATATTATCGCCCTTGCCGCCCGTCACGCCGCGGGAAAACGGGACTATCTGCAGGAAAAAATACCGGGTGCAAACAGAAATTTCAAGCTCTGGGGCATCGCGGTCCTCGGCATGACCAAGGAACCCGGTGCGATTCCATTTCTGATGGAGTATCTGACAGATATCGATTCAGGTCTTGTTGACGCATCCTACGAGTCTCTCAGGACTATTACCGGCTCTGATCCCGCACAGGTATTAAATATGAGTAAAAACGACCCCGAAGTGATCAGCAAATTCAAGCAGTTTTATCTGCGAAACCGCAGAGGGAGTTGACGGGGCATTCACTGCAGCGGGGTGAACGTGCAGTACAGAGTACCCTGCCGTGACGGATGAGCAGCAGGTGTGCTCTCTT
>JAKQCH010000389.1 GCA_029573825.1 Spirochaetota bacterium
TCGAAAGGGTTATCTCACATTCGCGGGTCGATACAGATGCAACGCACGGCACAGGTTCCCAGGGACCATCGGAGCGCGAGCCTAACAATGAACGGGAAACTGCAGACCATACCGGCGTGCTGGTAATACGCGGTTCCCTCGCTGAAGAAGATACCGCTGACTGGTACCGCCTTAACGGCCAGGAAACTCAATATGCCTCGTTCACCATCGTCCATGGACCTGAAAGCAACTTTGACGTCCGGGTATTTAATGACACCACGCCGGTCGGCAATGCGACAGGTACAACGCCGGTTGATACCGTATCCTGTTCACTCCCCGGCCAATGTTACGTGGTGGTGCGCCGCGTGTCCGGCTCAGGCCGATACACCCTGTATATTTCTCCCGGAGGTTCGGAAGAAAAAGAACCCAACAACACCCCTGAAAGCGCCGAGGAAACCGCTTCCAGCGCGGTGTATGGAACACTTGACTCACAGGAAGACATGGACTGCTACCGGCTGCGCGGCCAGGAGGGATTCAACGCAACCTTCACGATATATCACGAACCGGGAAATGATTTTAATATGGAAGTATATAATGACGGACGCCGCATCAGCACGGCAGAAGGCACCGCAAGCGGCGACAGAACGACTACAGAGATTCCCGGAAAATGTGTGGTGAGGATTTTAAGCGCCCGGGGCAGCGGCTGGTATCTTCTAACAGTACGGAGAAACAAATAAATACGTGTGAGAGGAATACTCATTCTTTTCAGTTCACGTATAACTGCCGCTCATCAATTTGTTTCCTTCCCCCGCAGATGTAATCGCTCAAGGTATTGCCAGAAATTCACCAGAACAGATGCCGACACAATGCACCAGATGGTGAAAATAGCTGCGGGAACTGCAACATCCGGAGAAAAGTGCTGCAGCGCAAGCACCACCCCGAGGCCCGCGTTCTGCATCCCTATTTCAATCGAAAGTGTCTTTTTTCTTCTGAAATCGTATTTCGCGACAGCTCCGGCGCCATATCCAAGCAGCATTCCCATGAGATTGTGAAATATCACTGCAGTAAAAATCAGCAGTGTCGCCTTGCCGAGATTCGCGTTATTCGCCGCTACCACGTATGCACAGATCACGACAATTGCCGTAACAGACAGCGCCGGGGGGAGATCCTCTGATCTTTCGATTAAAACAGGAAATAACCTTCGTACAAGAAATCCCGCGAAAAGCGGCAGCACTACGGTATAGACTATCGTGAGAAACATCTCCAATACCGGAACCTGAACCATGTGTCCCGCGAGAAATAACGTCAGGAAGGGCGTCAGGACCGGGCAGAGCATTGTCGACACCGCGGTAAGAGACACCGAGTACGCCACATCGCCATCCGAAAGATAGGATATCACATTGCTCGTCATTGCACCGGGAGCCGCTCCCGTAAGGATCAGCCCCACGGTGATGTCCCGGGGCAGCTGAAATATAAAGGCAGTAACAAAGGCAAGGAGCGGCATTATAGTAAACTGGCAGATATTACCGAAAATAATTGCCTTTGGAGACTTTATAATATTCCGGTAG
>JAKQCH010000392.1 GCA_029573825.1 Spirochaetota bacterium
GTATTTCTATAAAATGGTCATGGTCCTGGGCAAGGAAAACACCTACACCTCGCCGCCGAAGGAGCTCCGGATTGACTCCACGCCGCCGGAATTGCGCGTACGCTGCGGTCCTGAAGGCTTCTCTCCTGACGGTGACAGGGATGATGATTTCCTCACCCTGCGTCCCTCCTACTCAGACTTCTGCGCCGTGAAAGAGTGGAAAATAACCGCCGTCGATGAAAACGGATCGCCCTTTTATCAGTGGAATGGGAAGGGGGCGCTCCCGGAACTCATTACATGGGACGGGAACGGGTATGGCTCCGCGAAAGTGGAGTCGGTGAAGCCCTACCATTTCAGGCTGTATGCTGAAGATGAAGCGGGCAATACCGCTGTGTCCGGGGAAACATCGGTGACCTCAGGGGTACTTGTGCGTTCCTCATGCGAGGGGTTTCATATCCGGCTTGGGACCGGATTCATTGAAGGTACTGACCGTCCTGATCCGGCGTTTCTTCCTGTGCTGCACCGGCTTTCGGATATTGTTTCCCGGTACCAGGCCTATGCAATCAAACTTGAAGTCCACACAGACGTCAGGGGGGATGATCACACCAACCTCCTTGTATCGGAGAAGCGCGCGAAGTTCGTTGCGGACCTGCTCCGGAACCGCAGTGAAAAAGAAATCGATATATCCTTTCGGGGGATGGGAGAAACCATTCCAATTGTAAAGAGCGGTGATGAGAATGCCGGAAGAAAGAACAACCGGATTGAGATAAAATTTCTTCCCCGCATGCGTGAATAGGGAAATGTCCCATGGCTGCGGGAGCGGATCATGCCGTTGATTTCTCCGGACACGGCGGACTGAGAATACCGGCGGCGGATGCCCTCCGGGGTATTGCTGTCCTTTTAATGGTGCAGCAGCATCTGGGTGTATGGCTCTGGAAGGTCCCGGTGATGCCGCTGTGGGAGCTCTTTGTTGCGCACACCCTGATGATGGGTATGAACTTTTGCGGACTTCTCGCGGCGCCTCTTTTTGTGTCTCTTTCAGGGTTCGGATCAGTATATCTCCATGCCAAAACCGAAAGGCCCTTCAGGGTGTTCGCTGTCCGGGGTGCTGTTATAATTTTCTTCGGATACATGCTTAATTTCCTGACGCCCCACTGGTTTACTCCGGGTTCATGGTTTGTGCTTCACTGCATCGGTTTTTCCCTTATACTTGCTCCGGCGCTGCTTCGTCTCAGAACTGCATATCTTGTATTGCTGTATCCTGCGATTTTCGGAGCTGCCCTTTTCGGGCAGCATATCCTGGGAACGCCGCTCCTCCTCATGGACGCCCGCATGGGAAACATTTCAATGCCGGGAGGCGTTCTTCGCCTCATTTTTCTTGAAGGACATTTTCCGGTGTTTCCATGGGTGGCGCTGTTCATTTCCGGAATTATTGCGGGGAGGTGGATATCTGCAGGAAAAACAAAGTATATCCTTCTTACGGGGATCACCTTTATTACTGCGGGTATTGTTCTCGGTGTGTTATATCGTCACGGCTATGCCTTCGCCACGCGGGGGCCCCTGTTCCGGCTCTTTGTGCCGCTCCCGTACTTTTATCCGGCCCTTCCGCCCCTTATGCTGGGTCTGAACGGCCTTGCGCTCCTCTGTGCGGGAATAATGTACCGTATCAGTCAAAAAAAAGGGGTCAGAGCCTCCAATCCACTGGTATCCCTGGGGAGGGTGTCACTCACGGTGCTTTTTGTGCATATCGCCCTCTTCAATGAGTTGTTTCACCTTCTTGGTCTGAAGAATACCTTTTCGGCGGTATGGACCTTCGTTATAATTATGATCACCCTCGGGGTGTGTGGATACTGTGCATTTCTGTGGAGGAG
>JAKQCH010000400.1 GCA_029573825.1 Spirochaetota bacterium
TTATTTCGCCCTGACACTTTCCCAGAAAAAATCCACATGCCGTGTATAATACTCCCGCATCCCCTTCAGATCCTTTGGCCCTTTGTTGAGTATAATAAATTCAAACTGCGAATAGGTGAGTGACAGAATAAACTCATTGGCAAGGAAAAGCGGGTCCGCTTCAATGATGATTTTCCTGTCCATAAACCCTTTCAGCAGCCTGGCCACACTTGCCCTGAATTCGTCCAGATAATCAGTAAAAATTTTATTACTTGTTCCGGTCTCATTCAGGAGTTCCATGAAAACGATTTTTATGAATTTTTTATGACGCACAGTTTCAAGAAACTGCAGCAGGGCATCGGTGATCGCGGTCAGCGCCTTTGGAAGCGTATTTCCCTGTGCCTCCGGTGAATCAATGCCCATGCTGTTAACGAGATCAAGGAGATTGAAATCATCAAGGAGCGTGGTGAGTATCTCATCCTTTCCGGAAAAATGGTTATAAAGGGAACTCCCCTTTATTCCCACACGGTGTACGATATCCCGTATCGATGTGCCGGAATACCCTTTCTTCGAGAAAAGGTCCAGGGCCTCTTCGAGGATACTGTCCCTCGTGGCCTCACCGCTCTGGGTCATCTTTTTAAAGATATCTTTTTTCTTTTTCATGATTGTTCCATACCCCGCAGTGGCAGGTTCCAAACCTGCCCCTACGATGCGATATATCCTGTCAAAACGTCAGCCTGCCGGCAACATACACCATGTCATAGTAGTCAAACTGTCCGATGAGGGTATCCCGACGCCCCTCCACCATCCAGCCCCCCACCATGAACTCAAAGTTGTCCGCGAGCTTCACCATGATCTCGGCATTGCCGTACACGCTCTTGTCCCCGGTATCGTAGGCTCCCCTGGTTGAAATACAGAACTTTTTGTTGAACATGTAATACCGGACATTCCAGAGTATCATATTGACATACTGCTCTTTTTCAAGTCCCTCTTCATAGTCAAGGATTATCTGCTGATGGTACTGCACGTTGACGTACAGGTCATCAAAGATAAAATCGTTGTCGTCAAACCCCACGGTGTATTCAATGTAATCTTTTTCGACAGAACCATTGCCCCCTGCAGAAAGATCAATTGCGAGAGGTGATGGAGATAAAAGTGGATTACCACCAGGAGATTCATTGCTGTATTTAAAATATTTACCCCGCTCATAGTATGCCCCTTCTCCCCGGATTGAAATTCCCAGGAACAGGGCCCGCTGAAAATCGAACCCCACCATCTGGACCTGCCGGTACACCGGAGTGATGGCGGTTGTGATCGCAGGAAATAGAGTCACCACTTCCATCTCATACGCGGGAAGGTGATCATACCCGTAGTAATAATTGACATGCATGTCAATATCGAACAGCGTCAGCCCGAGACGCCCTGCGTAGCTGTTTTCCTGGTTCTCGGCATCAGGTTCATTGGGATTGTTGATCGTTGAACCTGCTGCACTCGCTTCCCGAATTTCCCGCTGCACAAATACATTTGAAGCAATTTCTGAAGGCCGGAACTCCGGTATCACCACGCCCTCAAGGAAAAAATTTTCCGTGAAGAAAATCGACATGGAACCGCTGAAGACCCCGTACTTGCGCTCCTGTATCAGGGTGAAGTACAGGTTCGAGTAGTCCTGGGGGTTGATAATGTCCACGGGTTTCACCTCGTCGGAGTTCCCCCATGTGTAGATGATCCGCCCCATCTTCAGGTTAATGCTGTCGATGATGGAATCGAAATAAATATCGTGACTGATATAGGCCTCCCGGAGATAGGCCCTTCGTGGACCTGTTTCATCGCTGCGGAGGTAATCTTTCTCGTTTAAATGTTGTGTATCTGTGTCGTTATCTTCCGGCCGGATGGTATCGTCCTCGGCCCGGAGGGTCACCTTCACCACGGTGTTGCCGAAGTTCTTTCCAAAATTCAGGTCCGCCTTCAGGTAATTCCGGTACACTTCCCCGTGGTGGACACCGGACTGGTTCCTCGCCTCGATGTTCCCGTCAACGCTGATCCCCGTACTGGACTCCTCGGCTGAAACCGGAGATACCGCCGCGAGGAACACCGTTAAGCAGAGTGCTGCAAGTATTGTTAACCGGGTTTTCATACTATAGCTCCTTTACTGCTCAGCCCACCGCATGTTCAAGCGGTTGCGGTTGAAATATCCGCGATTGATCTGCTTCTCCACCGCGTTTTTAACCCGTAAGAGCGTCTCATGTTTCTTTTCGATATCCACCACCTTCATGTACATCGGCACATAGATGGCGCCGCCGACTTTCTGAAACTGACCTGAACGCATTGTCTTTACGACCCTCCCCGATCGGCCGTATGATTTTACGCTCAGGGGGAGCATCGTTGCCCTGTCGATGATAACAATATGTTTGCTGTAATTCGAAGAGGTGCTTTTCGGATACCGCTCCAGTACATAACACTCCTTGCCGCCAATATTCTGGTCCGGGAGCCGCTTGTAGTTGTAATCATCAACCCTTGACCCGCCAAGATCTTCATTGCTGAGATCGGTATCGACGAAAGAGTCTTCACGGTTGGAACCTTCAATCTGCCGGGGGCTTCCCACCGATCGCAGGTACAGGTACTGCAGGTTATCGCTTCCCGATCTTTCGAGGGTAAGAAATGTGGTGCCGCTGTAGGATGAATCGGTAAACCTGAAAAGGCTTTTCGACAAACCGCCGTTACGAACCGAGAGGGCAACGACGCTCCTCGATTCGGAGGAACCGCTTTTCAGGTTCTTCAGGACCATCTGCCCCTTCAGTACAATACCGGCAGCTGACTTGTTTGAATCATGGACCTTCAGGGCAATGTCCCTTCCGGATAGCTGCTGCCCGGAACCAATTCCTGACACCCCGAAAACACAACACACTCCGATCGATAGAATAACTGATCTTCTCATAATGTCCTCCTCAATAATAGAATCAATATATAATTCAGAAAAAACCCTTTACACAGAACACCCCGCATACGTGTTACTTATCCGGCTTTACTGACTTTAATTTTTTCTTCAACATACTGTATCATTTTCAAAGCAGCGGGGATCAAAATAATAGCGCCGATTCCCGTGGTACATACGGTAAAGGCGATCAGACCTCCGCACTGCTGAATAATCGGAAACTGTGAAAACATGAGCACCAGAAAACCTGCGGCAACTGACGCGACGTTGGAAAGGATCGCTCGGCCTGTCCCTTCATAGGTGTTTCGCAGAGCTGTATCGACATCAGTAAACCGTGCACTCGAGTTCCTGAACTGGCTTATGAAGTGCACCGAGTAGTCTATTCCGATACCGATTGAAATTGCCGCCACAAGGGCAGTCGCGGCATTGAGGGGAATATTAAAAAAACCCATAACCCCGAAGTTCATGGTAATCCCAAGGACCAGGGGAATGAGCCCCACAAGGGTCAGACGCAGGTTCCGGAAAACCATGAATATTAATAGCGTCACCACGAGGAGCGAAAAAATGAGGCTCTTCAGCTGGCCGTCCAGCACGAGAATGTTTGCCTCCACCATCATGTCCATAAAGCCTGTCGAATGAACAGCGACTTTATTCTCCCTCCGGAAGTTTGAATCGAAATACTCGGCCGCATAGTCACGCACCTTCCGCAGTTCATCCATCTTTTCCCGGTGAAGGCTTATGTGTATCCGCAGTTTGTCCTTCTTCTTGGATATCATGTTGTCGATATCCCCCGAATACAGAAGGAGATAGTCCCGTGTCATCTGAACATTTTCCGGGAGACGGAAATGCTGCCCGTCGCCGCCGTGCATTTCCTGGTTCATTTTCTTCAGGTAGTCGTTCACCGACACCGCCTTTCCCGCGATGGCGAATTTTTTCGTGATGTCCTTCTGAAACTGCTCCACTTTTTCCAGAACAGCGGGCGTTATCACTTCAGACCCGTCTGTTGTTTCGAGGTTGATATTGAGGCGCTGTGTGCCCGCAAGCTGCTCATTCAGGCGGTTGTCCGCGACCTTCATGTCAGAGCCTTCCTGGAAAAAATCCATGCTGTTCATGTCAACCTCAAGGCGCGTAATACCGGCCACCGAAATGCAGAGGAGCAGGATACCGGCTCCGAACACGATTCGCGGCCTGGGGCCGAGGTGCTTCTGAATGAACATTAAAATACGCAGACTGTAGTCCGACCCGCCCTGTTCCTTTTTCATGAAAGAGAGGAGTGGTTTTTCATTTTTCCGCAGTGCAAGAAACGCAGGAATGAGTGTAATTGATATTGCCAGGGAATAAAATACTCCAATGGCGGTAATGATCCCGAACTTTTTTATATGGGTCATATCAGAGGTAACCAGAGACCCGAAGCCCGCAACCGTGGTGAGCCCCGCGATGATGATTGCAAGCCCGGATTCCTTCATGCTGTCCATGACGCCTTCAAGACGGGAACGTGCCCGGCTCATGAAATAGTGGGTCATAAAGTGTATGCCGTAAGCGCTGGCAACCGCGGAAAGCACCGTCGGCACCGAAATACTTACCATGCTCATCGGTATCCCGAGGACCACCATGGTACCCATGGTCCAGATCACAGAAAAAATAATAGCTATCATTGGAAGGAGCACTCCTTCATAATGCCGGAACATGAGGATAAGGATCACCAGCATTACCAGAAGCACAAATGGCAGAAGCCGCTGCAGGTCGCTCCCCATGGAGGAACTGATCCTGTCGGAAAGCACCGGCTCACCTGCCAGATAAATTTTCAGCCCCCCCCGTGGATTCTCTTTTATAATCTTTTCAATGGCAAGGTCAAGTTTCTGCCGAAGGTTGATGTCAATGGGATTAAGCTGCACCGCCATGGCGGTCAGGGTACCGTCACCTGAAAAAAGCAGTCCCCTGTACATGTCCCAGCTTCCCACCTTATTTTTCATCGCCGCCACCGCAGCAGCGTCAACCTTATCGGGATCAATCAGCTTCTCCACGACAAACCGGTCCCCCTCTCCGCGTATATAATCGGTATTGATGACAGACTTCACCTCATCCACAGGGAGACGGTACATATTAAGGAGTTCGTCTATTGAAATACGAGAGACCTTTTCAGCAATCTTTTTCGCAAAACCTGCATCCCAGAAAAGTTCCTCGCTCAGACGTTCCGGGCTTTCAAGTAACGATTTCAGCGCCTGTTTCCCCAGGAGCTCATTTTCATTGATTGCCGCAATTAGCTTTTGGGCTTCCTCCCTGGTCAGCCCAAGTTCCCGGGAGATGTTCTGCACAGGAAAATCCTTATTGAGGGCTTCAATTTCCCCCGTAATCCACTTGATATAGGAAACGGTCTCCTTTGAAAACGCGTTCTTCGATTCAACGCCAATAATGATGATCTCACTGGAACCAAACACGTCATCGAGACGATTATGCGCAGCACGGTGCGGATGGGCCTGGGGAAGAAAATTCTTCACATCATTATCAAACTTGATATAGGGTATCGCAATTGAGAATAACGCTGTTATAATAAGCCCGCAGAGAGAAACCGCAAGGGGCTTTTTATAAAGCGCGGAAAACAGGGAAAGCAATCGATCGTACATATAAACTCCTGTCGCCATGTAATCACCTGTACCCTTTAAGCGCCGGAATGGACTGTTACCCTTCCGGCACACGGTACAGCAGCCAATATAAACATACTAACTAACATTCGTTAGTTTTTCAAGAAAAATTTCCCTTCTCCGGAAAAAAATAATTGCTCCCCGGACATGGCAGATACATAAGAATAAATCATGGAATTTTTCGCCGCAATACTTCCGTTTCTCCTTTCGGGACTTGTGCTCGGGCTGTCCGCGGGCATTTCGCCGGGTCCCCTCCTCGCCCTCGTAATAAGCGAGACACTGCGTCATGGTACCGGCGCGGGGATCCGCGTTGCCATGGCGCCCCTTGCCACGGACATACCGATAATGCTCGGAGCGGTCCTGCTGGTCCGCGGGGCCTCCGGAACAGGGTGGATTATGGGAAGTATATCCCTCTGCGGAGCGCTGTACGTGGGATATCTTGGCTACGAAAGCATTACCATGAAGGAAGGCGCAGTACAGGGCATTCCGGCGCCAGCCAGCTCCTTCCGGAAAGGAGTGCTGGCCAATTTCATGAGCCCCCATCCGTACCTTTTCTGGGCCGCCATCGGGGCGCCTATGATCATCAGGGGTTACCGGCAGTCCCTTCCCGCAGCGCTGTGTTTTGTGGCGGGATTTTATCTTCTCCTGATTGGGTCAAAAATATGCATCGCGGCGGCTTCCGGAAAATTCAGGGGAATACTTCAGGGAAAGGCCTTTATCTACACCAACAGGCTTCTTGGGGTATTTCTTTTTTTCTTTGCCGTTATTCTGTTCAGAGACGGCCTTCGGTTTTTCGGGTTGATATAATCCCGCCGGTTGGAAATCCTCCCCGTTAAAAGACCCGAATTTCCGCTCCCGCCTTTACGATCCAGGAATTCTTTATATCATGCTTCTCGACATCATCTCCCCAGTTGGAAGTTCTTTCGCTGAAATAATAACTGTTTCCAAACTGATACCCGCCATAGGCATACAGTCCCGCATAGCGGCCGATATCGAACCGGATTTTACCGCCGGCAGACTGCTTTTCGAGAATCAATTTCTCCTCTTCATCGGGATGATCATGTATGTAATATGATTCGTTGTTCTTCGAATATTCCGCTGAAAGCCCGATGAACGGCAGGACCCGGTATTCTATTGAAACAGTATTCCATATTACGAGAACTGAAAGCAGTCGGATGTTCCATTTTTTTGTGGGGCGCCACATCACCATCAGGGGCATCGGCGCTTCAAGGATCAATGTTTTTGTTTTATACCGGTACGTGACGTAGGGCAGAAATGTTCCCCAGTCAAAATACAGCTTTTCAGTGGTATAGAATATCCCCGCTACAACGGAATGACTACCGGAACGGTAAAAGGACACTCCCCCCATCACCTGAAGGTTGGCGGCATTCATCGATTTCGTATAGGTATCGGCAGCATACTTAATTCCGCCGAGAAACACGTAATCACCATTCGCTATAAACATGTCGCCGCCCATGGATATAAGCGTTTCCGGGAACCCTTCCCCTGAATAATCTGCATTTTTATAATAGGCTTTATTTTTAATTTTCATCGCATCGATATTGTAATTGCCGGAAGCAAGAATATTACATTCATCTGACTCAAGCTCCCTTGCCCCCTTTTCATCGTCCCTGGTCTCACCATCCTCTGTGGTCCCGGCGTCCCCGTAAACGTGAATGTAATCCGCGTTCAATGTAAATACCGGAGGATTCATCGAATCTTTTTTCTCAGCGGGAATATCGCCATACAGAACATCAACACCTGACACAATGACGGTTAACACGACAATAAGAATCCTCATTCTCATCTGCATTCTCTTTTCTAATTTTTCACGTCCGGGGAATTACTCCGGAAAGCATAACATTCAGTTACACCAGCATCCGGACAACAAATGTAGAGGGAGTGAACCGTGAATACAAGAAGAAAAAATATAAATTATCCAATACGGATTAAGAAAATTCTGCAGTGGGGGGAGAAAGGGGACTCTCCCCCGGCATATCTACTGCACGAGATCAAGATAATCTATATGGTATTGAATCATTTGCCTTTTGTATCCCAGAAGGCTCATTTTACTGCTGGTGACATTGTTTGCCGTTGTGATAAGATAATTCAGATCAAGACGCGCCTGCCGGTATTTGGCCTGCTCGGTCCTGTACTTCGATTCGAGGACCCTGATGCGCTGCTCCGTCAGAGAAATTATTTCCTTCAATCCCCCGGCATACTGTATAATGTTCTGCAGGCTTTTCTGAAATTCATTCCTGGTGATATCAAATTCATGGTTCACCTCCATGACCGCCAGTTCAGATTCCCTTACATTGGTTCTGCTTTCCGTATTTCCAATGGGATAGGTCACGGTGAAACCGATATAATAATCGGAATCATCCATTTCCCTCACCGCATCGGAGAAGCGCTGGTCCTGAGACTGCCGCGTGTACTGGCCTACGATATTGAGCTCAGGAAGAAGCTTGTTTTCTGCGACATTCCGGGAATATGCATAATTCTTTTTCGTCAGCCTGTATATCTCGGCATTCCGCGTCTTTTCGAATTCCACCTGCCCATGCTCCGAGGTGCTGGATACTTTATAGTACCGCTCGAACTCCCCGGAATCGGGCCTGTACTTCGTGATATCAAAGAATATCCGCAGCTGCTTTTCGACCGCATTATATGCCGCGCGTGTATTCTGATAGCTGATCTGATGCTGCAGTACAGTATCCGCCGCGTTCTGAACATCATCATTATCCGAAAGGCCTGTGCGGAATTTCCGCTGGACCTGAGTGTACAGCGCTTTGGCATTTCTGATTGACTCCTTCAGAAGCTCCAGGGTTTCAGCATACTCAATCCATGTAAAGTACAGTTTCCGGTACGTGTTGAGGCTGGTTTTATCACTCTCCTGCTGCTGCAGTTTTTGTATTGCAAGCTTCATCTCCGCATCGTTCTTAGAAAACCGGTCGATAACGCCAAAAGCATTCTTCATTACCGATTGCGAAAACCCGACATAATATGAGGGACGATACGTATCGTCCACCCTGTATCCGTTGATTTCCGCATCATACTGGTTCTGATTGTAGCCTAATCCCGCATTCAGCGTCGTACCGCTCTGAATAATCCTGCGGCTCAGTCCGAGGTTCGCGGAGTAGTTTCTTGTGCTCCCGGAAGCCGCGTAGGGATTTGTTGAATACTGGGTATTTTTCGAATACGTTCCACTTCCTTCGAGTTGCGTGTCAGTGATGGTGCCGGCGGCATCCCGGGTATTCTCGGCTCTGTCCACCTGAAGCCTGTTTTTCCGGAGCTCGGGAAGCTTTTTCGTTATTACCGATATATACTCATCATAGGACATGCGCTGTTTCGCTTCCGCGGCAGCACCTTCACCGGCCGCATACACCGAAGAAAAGGAAAGCAAAACTCCCGTTACCGTCATACATAATATTGCAGCAACAACTGACTCTTTCATGAAACTAACCCCTTTCCTGTAAATCTCGAAAAACGGAAAACACCACCCGCGCATTATTTCTTTTTTTTCCTTTTCACATCACTGTCAATTTCTCCATCCACGAGGTGTATCTGCCGCGATCCCCTTGCAGCATAGTCCTGCTCATGGGTCACCATGAAGATTGTTGTGCCGAAGTCCCGGTTCACCTTCTCGAAAATTTCCATTACGATCTCACCGTTTTCACTGTCAAGATTCCCCGTCGGCTCATCGGCAAACAGTATCTCCGGCTCCATAACAAGGGACCGTGCGATGGCGGTCCGCTGCATCTCACCCCCGGACATCTGTGAAGGAAGTTTGTTTCTGCAGTGGTACACCTGAAACTGTTCCATAAGAGAAATGGCATATTCCGCCCGCTTCTTTTCCTCCCGGTATTTTCTTGCGGGCATGAGGATGTTTTCCATCGCCGTCAGTTCAGGGAGGAGAAAGTGGAACTGAAACACAAATCCCATGTTTCTGTTGCGGAACAGGTGG
>JAKQCH010000413.1 GCA_029573825.1 Spirochaetota bacterium
CTACAAGGACATCCTGTCCTCGTATCGTGATCTTACCCCTGAAGAAAGGGAGCTCATTCAGGTGCTGATCGATTCTTCCTATAATCAATTTCTGAAGGACGTGGCCATTGGGAGGAACCTCGGCATTGACGATATCCGGCCCTATGCCGACGGGCGCGTGATGAGCGGGGACATGGCGGTGAAATACAGGCTGGCAGATGAGATCGGCAGCTTTGAGTATGCCGTAGAAAAGGCAAGGAAGAAAGCGAAACTTCCCGAAGACGCCCCGGTGTACGATGAGCAGCGGAGCCCCCTTGACCAGTTTCTCATGACCCTTGAAGGGGCGATGTTGAACAGGTCCGGGCTGCAGAACAGGGTCATGCGCTATCGGGGAGGATACATGATTGAATACAGGTACCAGCCATGACGGCGGGATTCGTGGCGTCCTTCCGCTCACTGAAGTGGATTGACTATGTGTATTATATTCTGATTGAACCGCGGCGGTTTGCGCGTATGATAATCGTTGAGGACGCCAGACCCATCTGGGGAGGGGCCCTCGTCGCGGCGGCAGTGACGGTATGCGATGTCATCGCGGCGGGGATGCTTGGCGTTGAGTCGCCGTTCTTCTATTACAAGCTGACCTACGGGGCCATACTGTTTTTTATTGTTCTCATCGTAAAAATTGTTGTCCTTGCGGGGCTTGTGGACCTTCTCTGCCAGTTCATCGGGTATCAGGGAAAGGTGAAGGAGTTTCTGGTCCTTATCAGCTATGCGCTTTTTCCGCAAATTTTCCTTCTTCCCGTTGTGTCCGTGTTCAAGGTGTTTCACTTTGCGGCGCCGTTTTTCTATGTGTTCTTTTCGATTGTTTTTTTTGTGTGGACGGCCCTTATCGTAATACAGGGGATTTCCGAACTGCACGCGATGGAGTTTTTCAGGGCGGTTCTGGTGTTCCTGTTCCCCTATGCGTTTCTCGGGATTCTATCCTTCCTTTCTTTTGTGCTGGTGGTCATTCTTTCCTTCGGATATGTATCTTTCCTGTGACCGGTATGGGAGCTGTATTGATCCGGTTCTCTCAATGAGTCACATAGAAGGACAGGGACGTCGTTCCATAGTTCCGTGTCTCCCGGAGGGCGAGGGTCCCGGCTGTTTCGGGGAGGGTGTTTTTTGAGTAGTGCTGGATGATAATTATTGTATCCTTTTCAAGAATATCGCTTTCTGAGATAAAGGTCAGCAGGTCAGAGTAGTAGGAGACAGGCCCTTTTTCTTTGATGTAGGGGGCGTCAATAAATATGTAACCTGCCCGTATCCCCTTTGACTGCAGATAACGGACACACTGGCGTGCGCGGAAGTTCCGCACCAGCGTTTTGTCCTCCATGCCCCATTCGATCACGAGGGACCGGATAAACAGGAACCGCCTTTTATCCACTTCATTCAGGATAACGGGCTCCGCGCCCCGGCTGAGCGCCTCAAGGCCTATCTGGCCGGAACAGGCAAAGAGGTCCAGGAAGGGGCGGGCGGGTAATTGCTCTCCCAGCATGGAGAAAAGGGCCTCCTTGACTTTCTGGGGGGTAATGTCGGCATCTCCATATTTCCGGTTAAGAAATGGTATGGACCTTCCTCTGAGTCTTCCCGCAGTGATCCTCATTATGACTGCCGGGGATTGCTTTTGTTCAGTTCCGCGAGCAGTGTTTCAAGGTCAATTCCGCGGTTTACTGCGACAATCTGTACCGTGTCTTCTGCGGCCCCTTTGCATGAGGGACAGAAGAGGTCGTATTTTTTTACCACGGCGGCGGAATTTTTAGAAATTTTCAGGGCTTCAAGAATTGACATGTCCCGGGTAATTTTCATGGAATGGTCCCTTTGTAAAATTGTAAAATGATGGAGTAAAAAGAAAAAAATGTGTGACAGAGAATAAAGTTGTTGCAATAATATACATAAGATTCTAATTAGTTCAGGAAATGGTATATCCCGTGTGTTGTTCCCTTCGGGAGCAACGGTGATAATTTTTTCCCTATTGACCTTGATGTCTATCAATTTTTTTTGTTCTGGAGTTTTTTCATGGCTAAATGTGATATTTGTGGCAAAGCGGTTCAGTTTGGACATAATGTGAGTCACTCAAATAAAAAAACCAATAAAATATGGCGCCCCAATGTACGCCATATACGTGTTCTGGTAGAAGGCCGCAGGGTCAGAAAGTATGTATGTACCAGGTGTATCCGGTCAGGTAATATCGTTAAAGCGGTATAAGGAATCCGGTGTCTGCCTCCCTGTCGCCGAACGTGGTTCCGGCTTATTGCGCAGCGGTTCCCTGGAATTTTCATACAGCATCAGGAGAATATTCTGAAGGGTTGTTATTGATTGCACCGGGGGTAAGCAGTGTGCGACGGCATCGGAAAGGACCATCTCCATTTGAACAATAACCCTCCACAAAAGCGAAAGATCGTATATCTGGGTATATGTGTGCTGTGCATTTTTGCGTCGCTTCCCTTTATATGGCATATCGAAGTTTTTCTGCGGTCACAAACTATGCTGCTGCGCACGGTGAATGTCCTTGTCGCGCTGTACCTTGGTACGGTGTATGTGCTGATTATCAGATACATAGGACTTTCGGTACGTAATTTTCTGGTCCTCACGGGATTTATTTCCCTCTATGCTGTCATTATCATCACCTCCGACGGATTTGACAAAAAGATGCACCTTATTGAATACGGGCTGCTGACCTATCTTCTGTTTGACACGCTGAGGTCACGGTTCACTGTCTTCTCGGTGTATATGCTGACGCTTCTTTTTGCGTCCCTGATCGGCGTACTCGATGAGATATTGCAGTACTTTGCTCCGGGACGGTCTTTCGATCTGGGGGATATCATCTCGAATATTACCGCGGCCGTGATAATGCTGGTTCTTGTTACGCTTGTGGAATGGCTCAGGGCCGGCCGCAGGACAGATGTGAATTCCCTTGATGGCTATTAATATCCTGCCACCTGCACCATCCGCTATCTGACGCTGTCACCTGTAATAATATCGCCTATCTGGTTAAAGCAGAGAATCAGGATTGAGAGGAGAATTGACGGCGGCAGAATTATCCACGGCGCATCGAAGATAAACTTAGATCCCTCCTGAATCATCAGCCCCCATGAAGGCACGGCGGAAATGGAACCGCCCCCGGCAAGCCCGAGAAAGGAAAGGGTCGATTCCATCATGATGCTCGTCGCGATTCCTGTTGTGGTAAGGGGAATGAGGAGCGGCATGAGGGAAGGAATGATGTGGCTGAAGGCGATGCGGAATTGCCCCGCACCGAGGGCCCGTGCAGAGGTGACGAAGTCTTTTCCTGAAATGTCCAGGGCCTTTGTCGATACAAACCTGGCTACCGGCGCCCATGTACCCACGGCGATGGCAATGATGATTGTCGCATACCCTTCACCGAGGACCATCGCCAGGGCCATGGCGAGGAGCAGAGAGGGAATGGCGAGAAACACCTCCGTGACGCTGTTAACCGCACCCCGTACCGCAGCGGGACTCAGCGCGCCGAGAAGCCCCACCATAAGGCCGATTATGATGCTCGCGAACCTCGCGAAGACACCTATCACAATGGATATTCTCCCTCCAATGAGGGTGCGGCTGAGAATGTCTCTTCCCAGGTAATCGGTTCCCAGCAGATGGTCCCCGCCGGGGGGCCGCGCACCGGAAAACTGTATGGTATACGGTGACAGGCCGCTCAGGGTTTCCGGGATAAGGGAGGCCGCTGCTATTAACAGAATAACAATACTGTATACCGCGATTCGGTGGTTCTTTTTCATTGGATCATTTCTTCAGGAGAAGGATGTTTTTTCAAACAAAATAATATCTTGTGTTATTTTTTACGATATGAAAGCATATCATATCATTTGTATGGGCTATCGCAGGAGGTTGTCATCGTAATGGTGAAAAAATTCGAAACCGAAGAGCAGTTGCAGTTTGGAAATGAAACTGCGGATTGTGCCGAAACGCCGGAAGAAACCTCCCTGCGGAGGGAACAGCTGAAACGCCTGGATGTTGACGGCGAAGAGCGCAGAAAGGTTCTGCAATACTGTCGTCTTGGTCCCGGAGAAATATGGGAGGATTCTGTGAGGGGCCACAGGGTAGGGGTCCTTGACGCGACTGACGGAAATGATGTGCGGAAGATCATGGGGGGGGATACCGCGAAACTTGCGCTCCATGATCCCCCCTACAATGTGGCGGTGGGTAATGCCGCCACGGTGAGCCTCTTTAAAGTGTCTCTGGAGGAGTATGTTTCCTTCTCGCGGAAGTGGGTGCAGAACTGCTGTGATTGTATGGACCGTGACGCATCCTTTTATGTGTGGATCGGTTTTGATTATAAAGACAACTTCCAGCCGCTTCCGGATTTTATCATCCTCATGCGTGAATTTCCCGGCCTTCTGCCCCGCAATATTATTACCATGCGCAACCAGCGGGGATACGGCACCCAGAAGAACTGGATGTGGGTGCGCCAGGAGCTGCTCTATTACACGAAGGGCAATCCGGTATTTAATATTGACGCGGAATATACCGATATTCCTAAAATACTGAAGGGCTATTATAAAGACGTGAATGGCATAAGGACAGAAAATACCGAGCGGGGCCGTTCGCAGTGTATCCGCGCCGGCAATGTGTGGGTTGATGTTCAGCAGGTTTTTTATCTGATGGAGGAAAATGTCCCCGGCTGCTACGCCCAGAAGCCCCTCAAGTCGATTGAGCGGATCATCCGCGCCGGGAGCAGTGAAGGGGACGTGGTGACAGACTTCTTTGCCCACTCTGGCACTACCCTCATCGCCGGGGAGCGTCTGGGGAGGAAAGTTTTTCTGTTTGACATTGATCCGGTTTTCGCTGAAATTACCATCCGCAGGCTTGAGCATTTCAGAAAAACCGGAGAGACCGGATGGCAGTGGCGGAATCCCTTTCCCGAAATGGGACCGCCGGAATAATTTGCCGCCGTTCATACCTGTGTCGGGATTCAACTGGACAATACTATGGCATATAAAAACCTGCATGAGTTTATACATGACCTTGAAAGGGCGGGTGATCTGAAACGCATTTCCGCGGAGGTGGACCCGTACCTTGAAATTACGGAAATAGCGGACCGGGTGAGCAAGAACCGCGGGCCGGCGCTCCTTTTTGAAAAGGTGAAGGGTTCCCGTTTCCCGCTGCTTATCAACGCTTTCGGGAGTTTCGGGCGCATGGAGAAGGCCCTTCACTGCGCCGCGCTGGACGATATCGCCCTGCGGATCGAATCTCTGGTGAAGATGCAGCCCCCGAAGGGCCTCATCGACAAGGTGCGGATGCTCCTCACC
>JAKQCH010000414.1 GCA_029573825.1 Spirochaetota bacterium
GAGGTCCGCGACCTCTATATTAAACTCTGCAATGATTTCATCGTACCCGGTTTTCTTCAACACCCGCTGAAGCGGCATCGCGGCGGGGGACTCCACCAGCACTGGATGGCCTCCATTTTCTGCGATGATCTTCACCACGGCACGGAAAAATTCCCGGTCCGTCACCACCGCCTTCTCCCTCGGCACACCGGTGAGGAGGTTCGGCTTAACCAGGACCCGTGCATCCTTCAGCGAGCTGAGGTCAAAGCCTATATTCACCATGGTCTGGATGAGCTTCTCCTGCAGGAGTTCCTGTTCATACGATTCGCACTGCATCAGTGAAACTGTTTCCATGACTGCATTCCTTTATCTTTTTGATGTTATGGTAGCATGATGAATTTTCACCAGATATTCAATAATTTTTTGAATAGTATTCAGGAAAATCACAGTTGGCATTATTTAACCATTGACAGGAAGAATGCAAAATCATTTTTTAATAATACATTGGCACCCTCATCTTCACTATAAATATTGGATTTTCAGTATGACACAAAAATTTATGATTATATCGGCGATTGTACTATCCGGGTGTATGACAGCTTATTTCACCTTTTTTGCCGCGAAGCGGAGAAAGTCAGCGGGAGCCCTGGCGTTCAGCGGACTTATGGGTTCCATAACGGTATATTCATGGGCATACGCTCTTGAGTTAACCCAATCAACCATTGCCGGCATTAAACTATGCCTGATGGTAGAATACATCGGGATATCCGCAATTCCCGCATGGCTGATAATTTATGCCTTTAAAACAACCGGCAAAGACAAATGGCTGCGCCCTTCTCTGTACGGAGTTTTGCTCCTGTTCTCCGTCTGCACCTTAACGCTGAATATCACCAATGATCTCCATCACCTCTTTTATAGAGATATTTCATTTTCCGTAATACAGGGTTTGTCCATCGCGCAGCTCCAGGAGGGCCCGTGGTACTGGGTCCATATTATATACCTTAACATCGGGATATTATCCGTGAACATCCTCTTCCTGGATATGCTTATTCGGGCGCAGTCTCACTACAAGAAACAGGCTGTTGCAATGCTGCTCGGGACCCTCATACCCTGGGTTTCCCTTCTCACCTACCTCGGTGGATACAGCCCCTACGGTATCGACACGAACCCTATTGCCTTCGGATTTATGGGGCCAATTCTCAGTATCGGCATGTTCCGCTACAAAATGCTCGATATCATACCAATAGCACGGCATTTTGTATTCGAAAGCATGCGCGACCCGGTGCTGGTGCTGGACAACCGAAACAGGATTGCCGATTACAATCATGCAGCGAAAGAATTTTTTTCCGTATCTCCAAAGAGTATCATCGGATATCCTGTTGAAGATGCCCTGGGGAACTTCAACGAACTTGTCAATACCATACATTCAGGGTCTGATGAGCAGATAGAAATTATGGACGGTGATAAAAATAATCCACGGTATTTCCAGACCACCATTTCAACAATATTCACGCCCGGCAGACTTCCGGTTGGAAGAGTTATTACTTTTCTTGACATCACCCAGCAGACACTGCTGAGAAAGAAGCTTGAGGAACTTGCCATAACAG
>JAKQCH010000434.1 GCA_029573825.1 Spirochaetota bacterium
TCCGCTGAATAGATAGATGGGGATAATAATGAACCCTGCCCGGGACTGCTCCAGCCCGAGAAAAATCAGACCCAGGAAAAACAGCCCCGTGGAGTTCGCGATGAGATGCGCCATGTCCCGGTGGATGAGGGGGGAGGTGAAAATGCCGATTATCCCGGACACCGACCGTGGCCTGATGCCCAGAGATGTGATGGACTCGAAGACGGTGCTCAGCAGTAATATTATCCACAGCAGCGCGATTATAAACAGCATGGTCTTCAGGCCCTGAAAGTTCAGTTTCCTCTGTTCTGCCATTGATTATCTCCTGAAAAAATGAATAGTGCTTTACGGTACCCGAAACGACCGGTATTATGTCATATACATCCCGCGGCGAAAAAGCTGATGCTGAGGATAATAGCTGAACAGCTTCTGTATTGCAAGAATAAAAAGCACTCCGGGATATCATGGCCCGTGCGGCGAAACAGCTTTTTAAACGCGGCGGAGGGGAACACTATACTGAAACGGGAAAGAAAAAACGAACAATGATACAATCAGAAAACAGACTGCATCGAATAGGATGGACGGTAATGACCGCACTGCTTTTCGGGGGGGTGATACTGTCCGCCGCAACCCTCAGGGCCGCCCCGCAGCGGGTGAAGGTGCTCTGCCTTTACAGCTCTTCCGAGGGACACAGCGTGCAGCACAATCCGCTGCGCACGCATTGCGGTGAGGCCATCGCGTCGATGGGACTCGCGGCGGAATACCGTGATGTTGACGGGGACCTTTTGGGGCAGAGCGATATCGAACATGTCCGGGCCGTTGTCACATGGTATGGCGGTATTGTGGCGAAAAGCAGGCAGGGCGCACGTGACTACATTCAGTTCCTTGATCATGCCGTCGACCACGGCGCGAAGGTGATAATTATCAACTCATTCGGCGCCTACGGCTACCGTGATGGCGGGAGGACAACGTGGCTTGACGCCGCATCGTATAACCGGCTGTTTGAAAAAATCGGGTTCACCTTCGCGGGGTGCGGGTCAACTGATGGGGAGAATCTCACGGTAGTGAGGAAAAACCGGACTATGGTTGAAAAGGAACTGCCGCAGGACCTGAAGAAGTCGGCGTATTATCAGCGTTTCGTGCCGGTGAAGGGACGCGGTGATGTGGTGTCGCATCTTGTAATTAAGCGGAAGGATATACCTCCCGCCCTGAAATCACGCCTCGGGGACGGCAGGTCTTCCGTGGTGCTGACGTCGGGCAAAGGGGGGTTTGCCCTTGAGCGGTATGTTGAACGGGACGGGAAGCTGCTGCTGAATATGCCGCTGTTCCTGAAAACCATACTGTTCCCTGAACGAGAATATCAGAATGTCGCGGTGATCATCGGCGATGTCGATAACCGTGAGCGCCTGAAGGACAATGTGGAAAAAGCCTTCCGGTATGCGAAGATACCTCTTGTGTTCATCTCTCCCCGTGACGCGGGGATGATGGCGGCAGGGGACCTTCTTGGGTATGAGGCGGTATTAATTGCAGCGGGCTCCCCGGACAGTGCCCTTGAAAACCTTGTTACAGGGTACGTGCGGTCCGGGGGACGCGCGGTTTTTCTCCGGCCCTTCGGGGCGTCGGAACAATTCCGGAAAGTTCTGGGTGTGGCGGAATATGGTGATTCCCGCAGGTTCGGCAAAGGGGTAAAAATTTCCGGGGGATTTTTTATAGACAATATGACAGTTGCCTGCGGTGGTTGCAGCGTAACGGTAAAACGGGCGGTCCTTTCCGGGGCAACGGTGATCGCAAGGCCCGCAGGGGCCCCTGCGGAGTATCCCCTTGCCTGGGTGAAGGGGTATGGGGAAGGAAAAGTACTGTACTGGAATGATCCCTCAGTAATGGCGCAGAAGCGGTTCCGGGGCGCCCTCGTGCAGAGCGTTCACCGCCTTGTGCCGGGATTTGTATCCGGAGTCGCCAATGTCGGGGTCATGGCGGTTTCCCCGTTTCCCGAACCAGGAAGCCTGGAAAACTCGCGGAATAAAAAAATAAATGAATACCGGGCGCTTCTCAACCGCGCTCACGGACCGGACCATATACGGACTCTGCAGGGATATATCCGGGGTCTCGAGCGCTATCCCGACATGAAGGACGCTGATTTTTACCTCGGTCCCTGGATGAAGGACATGGCCAATCTGCAGCGGACATTGAACCTGCGCTTCACCGGACATGTGCGGTTTCATGACAGGGACTGTGATGTGGCGGGAGAAAAAAATATCGCTTATGTTTTTAAAAAGGCGGCCCAGGGGATAAAGGATGCGGGATGGTCTCCTGGCATTGAAGTGTGCAGGGAGGGACGCAGGGACTTTGGCGATGTGCAGGGGCGGTGGAAGTCCCTCTGCGCCGTTGCGGGAGAACCGGTCTCATGCCTGGTAAGGGACTGCCGTGATGCCGCATCCTGGATGGAGGCGGTACGGAGGACCTTTCCCTCGGTGCAGTCGCTGATAATGGACTGCACCGGTAACGAAAACGGGAGCGACGTTGAGAGGAAATGGAATTCCGCATTAAAAATGCAGCTCCTTCCGGTGGTGTCGCAGGGGTTCCGGCTGGTACCCGATGAAATGGGGCGCATGTATGACAGTGTCCACCATGCCGGTGTTGCGGTGCATCTCCTCAGTCCGGGAGAAGTTTTTGACCCCGGTGCCTCCAGAAGCTATTCAGGATGGCAGTGGATGAAAAAGCGTTTCGAGGACAGGATGGATACCTTCCAGGGACACTTCCCATGGCTCCGCTGGCTGACTGCGGCGGAAGCGGCGGAGGCGCTCCGCGCCTATGAGGCAACAACGGTGAGGGCAAAACGGAAGGGCCACACCATTACCGTGTATGCCGACGTGCCTTCAGGACACTATTTCTATTTCCGGTTCCGCCCGGAACAGGGAAGGCGTATTCGGAAAATATCGAACTGCTGGCTTATCAATATTCACCGTGAAAGCGGAGACATGCTTTTTAAGACAGCGGGGAAGCGGGCGGTTATTGTGCTGCGGTAATAAAAAAGGATGTTTTGAAAATTATAACAACACACCCTTAAAAACGTGAAAAGGTCCTTCATGTGGGAGGGAACGGAAGGGATTTAAGAGAATCTGTAAAATGATATAATTGTTTAATGGAAATTCAGAATTTAACACTATTGACAAGGATTTCGTAATTATTTACAATGCACAGCAAAGTAGGCAACAAATAAGATTCATTGTTGTGACATCAATAGGGTTTTACTATGCTTGAAATTCCAGCATGTTTTAATATATACTGCATTCCTCCAATACTGTTTTTATTGACAGGTGTTACACTCGCTGTTTTTTCAATTTTAAAAGGCAAACGTCAGTACCAGAATGTATTATTCGCCCTGATATGCTTCTGGTATTCCCTCCTGATGCCGGTTTTTATCTGTCACCATATCTTCAAGGGTAATATAGCACTCCTCATGAAAATTGAGAGGTCAGTACATGTATTGTATGTGTATGGCCCGGCGATTCTGATATTATTTGCACATTCCCTTATTGATAAAAAAAACAGGATTATTGAAGCCGGCGCTTTTCTTATTAGTTTTCTAATCTCCCTGTTTGTTTTTACTGATTATTATTTTACGGGGCTGTGGGAGTTCAATTGGGGATATATTGCAAAGGGGGGGATTGTTCTTCAGTTCTTCGGGATATGGGGAATGAGTTCCATAGTGTATTCCCTTATACTGTCTGTCAAAAGATTAAGAACTGATATCGATAACCATACCCGTTTAAAAATACAATATATCATGTTTGCAATATTGACAATAGGATTTTTAACGTTAGGTAATATGTTTGCTCTTAACGGGATAAACGTGTATCCTCCGG
>JAKQCH010000441.1 GCA_029573825.1 Spirochaetota bacterium
GAGATGTTTCCATCCGGAGGAAAGAATAACAGCCGCCGCCGGGGGATACCATTCCTTCTGCATTTCCGGCCGTGCGAGACCCAGGAGCGCCTGAAGGACAATGTTTTCCATTATCCGTATTTCATATTCCCTGCCGGTAATCTGAAGCTTCATCGTGTCGCGGTATCTGAGCTTTCTCGGTATCACAATCAGGGTGCCGGTTCCCCAGGGGAGCTCCTTACGTGACACTGCATGCCGTACCGGGCGGCCCTGTTTTTTTACCGTCCCGCGCACGACGACAACAGGATGCTTCTGTAACCGCAGGTGCACGACCGCACGGAATATGAAATTGATCATACCCTTCGGCACCGCGCTGTCGAAAAAGCAGTTTCCTTTTTTATACTTCAGGCCTCTGAGTGCTGCACGTCGATGCCCGGGAGGCGGTTTTGGAACGACAATCCACCGGTCCTGTGTGCCGACATGGTTCATTGGTATTATGGGTGTAATTTTGAAAGGAGTATCCATGGGGCACCCGGCATGTATGGA
Organism: Spirochaetota bacterium; assembly: GCA_029573825.1. Lineage (GTDB taxonomy): Bacteria > Spirochaetota > UBA4802 > UBA4802 > JAGODF01 > JAKQCH01. Next base: position 526 of record JAKQCH010000441.1, read on the forward strand.
ATATTATAAATATGATTTATAATCATGCGAAAGAGGAGCGAAAAATCAAGAACAATATTTCCGCACAGGATGGAACGTTATCCCACCATATATGCGCCGGAACCCGTTGCAATGAGCTGGTTCCTGTTGTTGTGAAATTCCATGCGGGTCACGGCGACCTTGTTCCCCGTACGCACCAGATACGCTGAAGAAATAAAAAATTCCCCCGATCCAGGGCGCAGGTAATCCACACGCATATCGATGGTGCTCATCTTCGCGAAATGAACAAGAAATTCCCCGATGGTGCGCTTCCCCATTTTTGCCAGAGCGCTCATCTGAATGGCGATGCCTCCGGTGAGGTCAATTACAGAGGAAATAACGCCTCCATGAAGTATGTTCTGTTCAAAGTTGCCCACAAGTTCAGGTTTTTTATCGATTCGGACTTTGCAGAGGCTCTCGGTCATTTCTTCAATTTTCACACCGAGGAGCTTGTTGAAGGGCATGCGTTCCTCGTATGCCTCCTTTAGAATTTCTTTCATTTTTTCTTTTACGCTTTCGTCGCTGATGTCAATTTCAATCTGTGATAGTTCTTCAATGGATTTCCCTTCACCGTATTTTTCATGAAGGTTGTGCAGTATCTTTATCATGAAATGCCCCCATGCTGCAATATTGGACGATCATCCAACTTCTGAGGGGAAAACGCAGGAGTGTCAATAACTTTTCTTGCGGTCAGAAATAAAGCATACGTCTTTTTACGGGGCGATATAAAAGCGGGACAATGGGAAATGCCGGAAGCTGCTGCGACATGTTTTCATGGTAAAAATATAAAAAGCCCCCCGGATGGAATTTGTTTCCGGGGGGCTGCTCTTTCATGATGATATTTATCTGCAGTATGCCGAGATTTTTTTTATCGCGTGTTCCGTTGTGAATCCGTATTTTTCAGCAAGAAGTTCCGCCGGCGCGGAGGTGCCGAAACTTTCCATTGTAATGAAGAGGGCGTCAGGTCCGGCATACTTTTCCCATCCCATGGAGATTCCCGCTTCAATGACGACACGTTTCGTAACAGAAGGGGGAAGGATGCTTTTTTTATAGTCACCGCTCTGTTTGTCAAAGAGCTCCCAGGAAGGAAATGATATAACGGCGGCATTAATATTCTGATCTTTCAGTTTCAGCGCCGCTTCCACACCAGGATGGACTTCGGAACCGCTCGCGAGAATCAGTACATCAGGTGTTGTTCCCGCGCTGTACACGATGTAGGCCCCTTTATGGAGATCTGTTGCTGGAGCGCCTTTTGAACGTTCAAGTACCGGCAGGTTCTGCCTGGTAAGGAGAAGGGCAGTGGGGCCGGATATGTTCGCGATCGCCGCGAGCCATGCCTCACGCGTCTCCTCGGCGTCAGCGGGACGGATCACGGTGAGGTTGGGGATGGCGCGGGCTGCCGCGAGCTGTTCCACGGGCTGGTGCGTCGGGCCGTCCTCACCGACGAAGATCGAGTCATGGGTGAAGACAAACACGGACTGGAGTCCGCTGAGCGCCGCAATCCGCACCGGGGGGCGCATGTAGTCCATGAAGACAAAGAAGGTGGACCCGAATGGTATGAATCCGCCGTAGTACGCGATGCCGTTCATAAAAGAGCCCATGGCATGTTCCCTGATGCCGAAATGGATGTTGCGCCCGAGGGCGTTCTTTCCTGATTCATCGAATCCCTTCACAAAGGTTTTGTTGCTTGGTCCAAGGTCTGCGGAGCCTCCCATGAGGTTGGGGAGTTCTTTGAACAGGGCCTCTAATATCTTCCCCCCGGCGTTTCTCGTAGCGACTGAAGTCCCTGTTTCGAAAGAGGGGAGTTTTTCCCGCAGGGCGTTAATGTCCGGTGTTGCAAAAAAAGATTTCCATCGTGCCCCGGTATCGCCCCGGAGAATTTTCTGAGAAAATTCCTGCCACTGTGTATACAGTTCTTTCAGATCGTTGTTTCTATCGTTAAAAATTTCATATACCCGTTCCGGAACACAGAAAAAATCATCCACGCAGCAGCCGATGCACTCCTTGGCGTTCCGTATTTCTTCATCACCCAGGGGAGCTCCGTGGGAGTCGGCAGTACCCTGTTTGTTGGGACTGCCTTTCGCGATATCGGTCCGCGCGATAATGATTGATGGTTTTTCCGTCTCATGTTTGGCCACGGTGAGGGCGTCAAATATTTCTTCGTAGTTGTGTCCGTCAATCTTCTGGACATGCCAGTTATATGACCTGAATCTGTCGGCAACGTCCTCGGAAAAAGTGAGGTCTGTGGAGCCCTCAATGGAAATGCCGTTGGAGTCATAGACAAAAACAATATTTCCCAGCCCCAGATGACCGGCCAGGGACGCGGCCTCCGATGCGACTCCTTCCATGATGTCACCGTCGCTGACAATTGCGTATATCCGGTGATCGATGAGTGGCGTGCCGGGGGCGTTGAATTCCCGTCCCAGCATCTTTGCTGCATAAGCCATGCCGACGGCGTTCGCAAATCCCTGCCCCAGGGGCCCTGTGGTGGTTTCTACTCCGGGAGTATGGCGGAATTCCGGGTGACCGGGTGTTTTGCTGTTAAGCTGCCGGAAATTTTTTATGTCATCAAGGGTGAGATCGTATCCGGACATGTGCAGCATGGAGTAAAGGAGCATTGATCCGTGTCCTGCGGAAAGGATAAATCTGTCCCGGTTGGCCCATCCTGGGTCGGCAGGGTTGTATATCATCACCTGTGCCCAGAGGACTGCGGCTATATCGGCACACCCCATAGGCATTCCGGGGTGACCGGAATTTGCTTTCTGGACGGCATCCATGGAAAGCGTCCGGACAGTATTTGCTATCAGTGCAAGGTCTTCTGTGGTTATATGCATAATTACTCCCGTTGTGGTGCGTGTTAATCTGATCAGAATGAATTTCCCTGATTATCTCACTGCAGGTATATTTGATTCAATGAAAATTCGGGCATTTATTTCAATACTTTTTTTTGATTTCCAGGCTATTTTGCAGAAATTGTTGTTCCTGCCGGTTCCTTTATTGACGTATGCCTCTGGAGCAAGGTACCGGTAAGGGAGTGAAGCAGTTTTTCCTGTTTTGCGGTGCAGTTATAAAATAATGACTTGCTTTTATATTGCGCCGTTTTTATATATTGAACGCCTGCAACATATATAAAGTATTGTCAGGGAATGAATTATCCGGCGGATACGGCATACCCGGGGTCTGTGCAGCGATCATTGCGGTTCACTCTGCGCGGAGGCATGGAAAAATACAGGATGTGATCAATGAAAAAAATCCGGACAACGAAAGATTTAAAGCTTAACAGTGTAGTACGTGTGTACAAAAAAGGCTACGGGTATTCAAAAATTATTGTTATTGATAACACGGAACACTTTCTTTCGGTGTCTGCGAATAATGAGTTCATCAATCATGTCGATAAAGGCGATACCGTGGAGGCGTATTACTGGGTGGAGCATAATGCCTCCTATGAGTTTCCCCTGGAGGTCCTGGGGAAATTTGAAATTGACCTGAAGCTCCTGTTCTTCAAACATACTGATAATGTGACATGGAGTGAAGAGAGGAAATGTCTTACCGCGGAGGTCGATATCCCATTCAGTTTTTTTACTTTCAGCGTTGATGATACCGCGAAAGTTTTCAGCACCAGGGATGTGGAATTTCTCCGGGGGCGGATTGTAACATTGGGGGACAGGGAGGCTGTTATCGCTTATAGCGGATCGGTTGACGAAGATGCCTTTGTTAAAGGCCACATCTGTCTTGAGGGGGGGGATATCCCTGTAATGGGAAAACTCGTCCCCCTTGGAAACGGATCATCCGGCAGATACATGATAGAATTCACCGGAATGAACGAAAAGGAGCGGGACCAGCTCCTCGATTATATCTTCACAATCTACCGTGAATAGGAAAGGTCCCGGGGGCTCCTTATTCCGTCACTTCTCAACTATCAGGTCCTGCAGTGTCATGGGGCCGATTATTTCCTTACGTGATGACTCCATATCTTTCAGGAATTTCTGCATAAATTTTTTAATTGTCCCTGATGACGGCATCATCGGCGGGATCGCCAGACTGATATTGTGCGTCAGCTCGATGATATCCGCGACTAAAATGTTTTTTGATGAATTTGATGGAATATAATTGTCACCGCCATTTCCCTGTATCAGTCCCTTCTTCTCGAAGACATCAATGAAATGGTCCACTTCTTCTGTTTTATTGGACGTGAGCTTCAGCAGTTCCCCGTAGCTTGTTTCCCCGGCGCCGCGTTCAAATTTTTTATAGATATGATGCAGAATCGCAATGCCGTACACCACGTGAATGTCCTTGATATCCTTTAAGGTTTTTTTGAGCTGGATATAGGTGTGGGGGTGCATGAGGGTGTAGGATACCTCGGCGCCGTACAGTATGATAAGCGATGACGCGTATACCATGAGGAGGAATATCGGAATCGCCGCGAGGGCACCGTAAATCGCAACTGATCCTCCGGCAAAGTATTTCACGTACACAATGAACAGCAGAATGAAGGTGACCCATACTGTTCCGGTAAACGCCGCACCGATCGCAGCCGGTTTAAAGGGAACTTTCGTGTTGGGGAGTATGATATATGTCAGCATGAAGAGAAACCAGATGAAAACAAATGGCGCAAAGAAATTCAGCAGAAACACAATAAAACTTTTTCCCTCAACCCCTTCCCACCGGGAACCTGCGTTTCCTGAGCTCATAATGAGGCCGTTTTCTCCGAAAAACCACAGCTTGTTATTCTCATACGTCAGCAGGTTGATCCTGCTGTCAGTGATGGATATCCGCCGCCATTTTTTGCCGCCGTCGACTGTTTTAAGGAGTATACCGTTGTCTCCGGCGACAAACCCTGTTTCGGAATTCATAAAATATGCTGTTTTATAATTGTTTTCCTGGAAAAACCTGCTGTTCCATGATTTACCGCCGTCACGGGATGTCAGCATCACACCTTCACTGCCCACCATCCAGATGGTTGCGGCATTGACGAAATGGGCGCTGTTGAGATTTACATAAAGGTTTTTCCGTTTCGCTTCGGGAAGCGTTTTCAGCTCCCATGTCTTCCCGGAATCAATCGTGGTGAGAACTGCCCCCTTGTCGCCGGTAATGATTCCATGCTCCCGGTTGAAGACAATTTTATTGAAGCCTGTGGAATGTCCCTCCCATTCGCGGATTGTCCAGCTTTTCGCGCCGTCATTTGTCGCAAGCAGATATCCGTTGTCGGTTACCATAAAACCCTTCTGCGGACTCAGCATGTGAATGTCGGTGAAATTCAGGGAGCCCCATTTTTCCACAGTCCATGTCCGCCCGCTGCTTTCAGTTGAAAGTATGAGACCGTTTTTCCCGACAATCCATCCCCGTTTCCCCATCATTTGCATGTCGAGATATGTCGCTTTTTTCAGGTCCATCGGCTCAAGGCGGAATTCATCTTCAATGAAGGTCTTCGTTGCCGCGTCAAAATTGTGTACACGCTGATTTACGTAATCAAAGCTTTCAATGTTGACCTTCTGGGTTTTCAGCCGGGAAGGGCTGCTGTACTGGAGCTGTCCCTGATTGCCCGCAAACCAAATCCTGTTCTCGGTAAATGCTGCGGTAGTGTAATTGGGGGAGGAGAATGTGGTTGATATCTGTGTCGCAACCGTCGTTCCTGATATCAGCATGATAGGGCCGAGGGTCAGGGCTGCCCAGTAATATATCATCCGCAGCATCAGGGGGCGGTTCTTTTTTATTCCCCAGATGTCGTTCAGGGATTTTTCCAGTGTCCGGAGCACTGCGGTAGCAGTGAAAACCATTATGACCGCTCCCACGCCTCCAATTTTTCCCGCGTTATCAATGAGGCTCGATATCGCCCCGAGGACCGGATCAATATTGAGCCTGATATTGTGTTCCAGCATGAAAAGGGTGATTTTCCTGAATATTTCCTCCTTTTTGTTCCCGACGCCGGAAAAAATGGAGTAGAACGTGATCGCAACAGTGAGGGTTGGAATAAGGGAAATTATTGTGGCATAGGCGATCGATGACGCCTGTGTGGTGCAGTTGTCTTTCAGAAACTTCCTTGTGGCGACAATGAATACCTTGACCGCGTTTATCATCTTTTTTGTAAAGAAGTTGAATGTATCCTCTCCCAGGTATATCTGGTTGAGAATGTGACGGGCTCTGGTTATCAGTTCAGTGAATTTAACTTTGAGGTTTTCCGTGAATGATACTTTTTTTGCTTCCCCTGCAGCAGCTTCTAAATTTTTCTTAACCATAATATATTTCCCCTTGTTGCATGAATCATTGCCCACTGCAATAGGTGTGACATGGCGTTACTGTGCGGTCAATCAAAAAATCATGGAATAGTGTAACATGAAGGATGGAGAAAATATTTAAGAGGGGACACAATGATCCTCCCGCATGGGTACAAAAAATTATAAGATTTATGTAAAAATTAAAATGACATTGGAGAAGGCGATATGATATAATGTCATCATACTTATATTTTTATTTTTTTAGGGGGTTTTGTATGTCTCGTACAATAAAACATGTTGTTATTGCGCTGAGCATAGTTTCTATGGTGGGTGTTTTTTCACTGTACCTCAATGCGGCATCAGTGGGACAGCTGCTGGGCAATGTGAGCTTAAGGGATTCAAATGATAACCCGGGGAAAACAATTCCGGATTTCGGAAGAAAAGTTGTAGCAGTGTTTTATGTTGATCCTGATGAGAGCAGCAGAAATGAACCTCTCCGGGATGCCCTGAAGGCTGCAAAAATTCCGAAAGACAAATTTCGTGCTATCGGTGTTATTAATCTTAAGGACACATGGAAGCCAAATTCTCTTATCCGCACGATGATACGGAAGAAAGAGAGAAAGTTTAATTCAATTATCCTTACTGACCCGGACTATTCGTTGAGAAATGCCTGGAACCTGGGAGATGCCAGCGGGAAGGACATTGTTATCATCATTGGAAAAGACAGAAAAATTAAATACTATAACACGGGAACCGTTCGCGGCGCTGAAATCCAGAATGTATTGAATCTGGTGAATGCAGAGATTGCGAAATAGAGTTTCTACACAGGACGAAAAAAAGGGACGCCATGGGGCGCCCCTTTTTTTTTTGCCTGCCCTGCGGTGTGCTGTCGTTATTAACGGCAGCGCCGCCCCAAAAAACTGCACCGTTAAACCAATCAAAAATAAATAATTATTGTTGACATTTGATGGTCTGAAAGATACGTTTTTCCAGGTTTTGCAATTAAAGCCGGACATATATTAACTAAAATGGGATGGGGGGTTTTTTATGGTTCACAAGAAAAGACGTATGCAGGTTGTTATTATGGTTGCCTTAGCGGTATTGGTTGCCGGGTCATTTACAGTATATGTAAATGCAGCATCTGTTGGGCAGGCGGTGGGGAATGTACAATTATTTGATTCAAATAATAATCCGGGGAAATATATTCCTGACCTTGGAAGAAAGGTCCTTACTGTTTTTTATGTTGACCCGGACAGTACATATAATGAATCGGTGCGCGATGCGTTAAAAGCTGAGAATCTTGATAAAAGTAAATACCGGGGAATGGGTGTAATAAATCTTGATGATACATGGAAACCGAATTCTCTGGTAAGAACGATGATACGGAAAAAGGAAAGGAAGTTTAATTCTGTGATATTGACTGATCCGAGTCATATTCTTCAAAAAGCCTGGAATCTCGGCAACTGCAATGACAAGGATGTTGTTATTGTGATTGGAAAAGACAGGGTTGTCAGATATATTTCAAACAGTAAGGTGAGCGGAGCGGAATTGCAGAAGCTGATCGGCATCGTAAAAGCTGAAATGGCAAAATAATAATTTATTTTGAAATGAAATACTTACAGGTATCCGAAGGCCCGCTGCGGAGTCCGCAGTGGGCCTTTTCATGTTTTTTATATTAATTTATTATTGACAGATATTGATTACATCATAGCGTTGCATAAAATCATCGAAAAAAGGGGGTGTAAACTGCATAATGCCTAATCCACTTGAAGTTGAGGTTAATGGTGACCTTGAGCGGGCCTTTAAGAACCTTAAGAAAAAAATGGCCTTTGAAGGAATTTTCAAAGAGCTGAAGAGAAGACGATATTACGAAAAACCGAGCGCTGAAAAGAAAAGAAAACGTGAAGAAGCAGCAAGGCGTCGGCTTAAGAAAATGAGAAGGTTTGCCGCTCAGTCAAAAGGCAAAAAAGTGGTTAATGTCAGATCGTCAAGAGACAATGCTGATTCCGACAAATAAACCATTTTTTGAGCAGTAGCAACCGCCAGTGACCATGTA
>JAKQCH010000467.1 GCA_029573825.1 Spirochaetota bacterium
TTGGAAAAATTTCCCGACTGATATAACTTTTCATGAATTGCAGCCATCGATAAAATCTGGGTCTGACTGTTTTTAAAAACATTTAAATCATCCGGGTCCATAATGTAATCTGCCTGCAGGCTCAACAGGCTGGAAATAATCTGCAGATTGTTTTTTACCCGGTGATGTATCTCTTTCAGGAGTATTTCTTTTTCCCTTACCGATACCAGAAGGTTCTCTTCGGTGGTTTTGGAATCAGTGATATCCCGGATCGTTTCAATTGCCCCGGAAACCTCACCATCGATATCATACAACAGCGCAGCACGTGCGTGCAGATATCGCCCCTCTTTCCCGATACCGGGAGTAAAAGTTTCCGCCACAAGAAGCCCCCCTTCCCGTTTGATATTACCATAATCATTTTCCAGTTCCGGGTCAGGATGAATTATCAGGTTAATAAGCAGGGGCCTTCGCTTTCCGTAAAATGGTACCGCGTATTCATAATTTCCCCTGCCAATCATTTCCTCTGAACTGATTCCGGTAATTTTCCCCATCGCCTTGTTCCACGCGATGATACGTTCATTCCTGTCAATCACAAGGGTCGCGTCAGGCAGAAACTCAATAATGTTTCTCAACATCTGCTCGGACCGCAGCAGGGCTGCAGCGGCATGCCTTCGTTTCTTTTCTCCGTTGACACCCTGAAGTATTATAAACAGTGAAATGACAGTGATGAAAAAAAAGATTACAAGAAATGCCCGGTTCAGTGTGCCGGTAATAAGCGCAATCCGCTCTTTTATATCTTCAATATATATACCGGTACCGATAATCCATCCCCAGGGGGCAAATCCCATAACAAATGAAAGTTTGGATACGATAAGACTCGTGTTATCATGCCATTGCCACATGTACATAACATAACCGGAATCATGGTTCCGGACAACATCAACAAACTCAACGAACAGATATTTTCCGCTGGGGTCCCTGAATCGGGAGATGTCCTTCCCTTCCAGGTCACTCCGGTATGGATGCATGATCATTTTTGGATGCATATCATTTATCCAGAAATAGTCTTTTTTATTCAATCCATACCTCAGCGAACGTATCCTCCGTATCGCCCGTATCTGCGCCTCCTCCCGTGTCAGTTCTCCGGACATCACCCTGGATTCATAATCATGCAATAAGTGCCACACCGTTGTGGTAAGTTCCTGGACCATTTCTTTTTTTGATGCCAGATAGTCCTCTTTAATTTTCGGGATGGCAATAATATACACAGCGACAATAAAAAGGATTACTGTTAAAAAGACCGGAAATACTATTTTTAATATTATTGGAAGAGAACCTTGTGGTAGAAATTTCAATTCCCCGGACAGGTTGCGCATCAGATATGTCCCGGGATGAAGAAAGTGCAGTTACTATGTCTTTCATTCGTTTTTCCAGGAAAGATATCCGGAAAAATAAATAAGTATAAACGCCGAAATGCAGCTGATATGGCAAAGAGTCTCATGAAAAACTCCGGGAATGAATAGTTATTTTCTGCCCCTTGCGCACCGGGACAATGGTGCGATATCATCGTAAAAAAAAGCAACTCCGGCATTGACTGACTGCTCGATAAAATATCAACAAATATAAACATCGTCAAGTTCTTTTATGCAACAAAAAACAGAATTTGACCTATCAATTTATAATTTTGCGCTTGAATTTATAATCATCGCGTTATACAATATTCAGGCGGGCCTGGTAACGGCCCCGCCCCCACGGGGGGTATTTTTTTCTGTGTATCAAAATAATTGGAGGGTTGTGTGAAAATAAATAACGTCATTGCGCTGGTTACAGGTGGCGCATCAGGATTAGGTGAAGCAGTTGTGCGGGACATCGTGAAAGCCGGAGGTGCCGCTGCAATTCTCGATACCGCGGTGGAACGCGGTGAAGCCCTTGCCGGTGAGCTGGGAGACCGGGCACTCTTTAGAAAGACAGATGTAACAAACGAAGACAATGTGAAACAGGCAATTGATGATGCAGTCAAAAAATTCGGATCAATTAATGCCGCTATTAACTGTGCAGGGTTATCAAGCGCAGTGAAAACCGTAAGCAGCAAGGGACCTTTCCCCCTTGATCATTTTGAACTAATCATTAAAATCAATCTCACCGGAACATTTAATGTTATTCGGCTTGCCGCAGCGTCTATGGCAGGAAACAGCCCACTCGAAGGGGGCGAACGGGGCGTAATAATCAACACTGCGTCGATTGCCGCATTTGACGGTCAGGTAGGCCAGGCGGCATATTCCGCTTCAAAGGCAGGAGTCGTGGGAATGACTCTTCCAATCGCACGGGACCTTGCATCCTATGGCATCCGAATCAATACTATCGCTCCGGGTATTTTCGAAACACCCATGGCGCAGCAGTTGCCCGAAGGGGTACGCACATCGCTGGAAAACCAGGTCCCGTTCCCCAAACGCTTCGGCAAGCCCGGGGAGTTTTCCTCTCTGGTACTTCAGATAATTGAGAACCAGATGATAAACGGTGAAACGATCCGTATCGACGGTGCAATTAGAATGTCTGCCAAATAAACAATCACTAAAACAGGAAAATCACTGTTTCATCCGGTACCGGAAAGCACAGTAATCCCTGCCGGTTTCATGGCGGTTTTGAAGCGTGAGGCGGACATCCGGGTTGTATCCGTGAAGAATTGCATAGTCCGCGTACTTGCAGTATAGTGACGCGTACGGCCTGAGTCCCCACGCATCTGCCGCCTGTATAAATGAGCATTTATCGACATGGGCCTCAAGATCATGTTCCGGGAACGACACCTTCGCCGGAAAATTTGAGGCCGCTATGTCGGTATAAATGATCCAGTTGCGAAGGGATAACGGCTTCCCTTTGCCGGTCACTTTTTCCGCGATCCTTTTTCCCCGCTCTCTGCCAAAGGACTCAACGGCCCGCTTAATCAGGGCCTCTCCCTCCTCAGGTCCGAGCTTTTCCATCACTTCCCTCGCAACAGATGCGAAAAGCAATGCCGCGAACCCGAAACCGGGCGTCTGATACCGATCGCCGATGAGTTTTCGCATAACAGCGACCTTCATCAGATACCACAGGCTGATTCCCTTTTTCTTTTCACGTTCCAGCTCGTTCATAATTTCTCCCTGCAATTATTATTTACACTCACAGTACGGATATATTTCCGCAGCTGCATACTTTATGTCTGTTAGGGAACATTCATCTGACAGGTTTATTATCCCGGCATGAGTTGATCACACAGAGACCATACCATCAATAAAATTCCCTCTCAAGTTCCCGCACCCTGGTAAGCCAGGCATTTCTCGTCTGCCTCCATGTATCCACCTGTGCAGTGTAGTTTATTGACGTTTCCACCTCACGCATAAGGGGTGCAAGCTCCGTTATGCTTCCGGCGCTGCGGACACGGTTTATCCATCCCATTCGCTGTGAAGAAAGCCACGACTGTGACTGGGCATTTCCCTGAATCTCGCGCTCGAACTCAAGGAGCAGCTCACGAAGGCGCGCGCTGTCAGCAGCACGCTGTACATCTCCAAGCCATCCCGGGCGGCGTGATCGCCACTGCGGAGTCTGAAATTCAAAGAGGACACTTGTTTCCAGTTCAATGAGCAGCTGATTAAACGCGGAAGAGACTGCAGCAGCCCCCTGCTGTGCGGCGGTATTGTCCTGGAGCCTCCGGACATTATCGATCCATCCGGCACGGCTGGACCTCCATGTGGGGAACTGCGACGTATACTTGATTGACTCTTCAACTTCCAGCATGAGGCCGGCGAGGCGGCTGACACTTCCCGCAGTCTGAACATTCCTGATCCAGGTGTTTCTTTTGTATCCGGAAAACCAGGCGGGAGACTGTGCAGAAGCAAGAATCTGGCTTTCAAACTCCACAAGAAGATTTCTCAATTCTGAAATATTACTACCCGCATTCCGCACCGCGGCAGTCCACGGGGTACGCCTCTGCCCCCAGAGAGGCGTCTGCGCTTCCAGTTTCACACTTGCTTCAAGCTGCAGCAGATACCTGCCGAATTCAGAAAGATTACCTTCCGAAACCGTATCAACTGCTGCAGAACCGCAGGAAATTATCCCGGCTCCCGCGAGGATAACGACAGCAATCAGTACTGCTTTTCTCATGACAAGAGACCTCCATATTTCAGTTGAAGGGATATATCCATGGACTGCAGGAAGTACACGGGCAGCACCACCCTGTCACTCCGCAGCGCTTCCTGCAGAACTATATCCGCATATAAATAATTTCAATTAAAATATCCGTTTTACCGCATTCCACAGGCGCTCACGCAGCTGCCGTATCCTCACCTCGTCAACAGTGAGATATTCATAGCTGAAATACTTTTCATTGAAAAAAAGCGACCGCGATATGGACACTGTCATTACAGGAACATCATACCGGGAAAGTTTTTTATGCACATGTCCGGGGAAAAGAGGGTTGTTGGAAGAAAAGCGTTCAGCGACCGTGGCATCTTCACTGCCGAGCTCTCTCCGGAAGGAATCCAGGAGACCACGGGCCAGATCATCAGGGGCGGTGGGAATGACATCATCTCCCCGCGTTATCACATTGTTCACTGTCACAAGCGGACGGGGCCTCCCGCGGTCAATGGCTGCCGCCGGCGCAACAACCTTCATCGTGTGGCAGATCAGTACACAGCGGACCGCACCGGCACGGACGATCTTGTCTACCGTTTCATGGAACGGCACATAGTAGCGCTGTATCAGGTTGGCAATAGCAATCTCGTCAGGGAAAATATCATCCCGGAACACATTTTTATCCTGCGAAGTGAACCTTTTAATTACTCCGTCAGCAAATGCGGGAGGCACCGCGAGATGATCGCGGTCCACATCGACAAACAGGCGTGATATATCAGCGGTGATCTTCCCTGCCACGAGATCAAAGGAGAATAACTCATTCGCACAGGTATCCGCCTCAAAAAGGATATCGAAGGGTGTTACAGCCTGATACCCCTCAAGTTCTTCAGGCACCAGATACCCTCCGTGGGGAATAACTATGAGTATGGGAAGTTTTTTCATCATTCAGTATTTATTGTGAAATACTAAATTTGCAACAAAATATGCCGCCGTCAACACAAAAAACCGCACTGCTGCAGGCCTGTAAGGTTGATGACACAGGGTTCGACATTATCACCCGGTCAGTGAAAACGGTTTGATTAAAAAATTTCTATTGACCACCGGGAAAATAATTACGATACTGCACCTCATACGATGAAAGGAGCGGTGCCATGAAGCCATACAAAATCGATAAGACCGGGGAGGAACTCCTCGAGATTCTTGCCCACGACGCGAAAATCACCATCGAAGACATTGCGAAACAGCTGAATATCACGGTTGAAACCGTGGAGAAATATATCAGAAAATTCGAGAAGGACAGGATCATCCTCAACTATAAAACCCTCATAAACTGGGAACGGATAAAGCAGGATGAAGTACGGGCGTTAATCGAGGTAAAGGTAACTCCGGAGCGGGGCGTCGGATTTGATGCGATCGCGGAGAACATATACCGCTTCCCGGAAGTATCATCGGTATACCTTCTCTCCGGAAGCTACGATCTTCATGTCCATGTTGAAGGACCGAACCTCAAAGAGGTGTCCCTCTTCGTGTCAGAAAAGCTTGCCACCATAAAAAATGTTCAGTCTACGGTAACACATTTTCTTCTGAAGAAATACAAGGAGGACGGGGAAATCCTCGTTGAGCAGCCTGAATCAAAACGCCTTCCCATTTCTCCGTGATTGTATCTCCTTATAATACCAATGAATGGTCAGGGGAAAAGTAATTAACTGGCCCGGAAATATTACCGATATGTATTAATACAAGTGTGGTTGTCTGAGGGGTCAGTTTCCTGAAGACAACAACCTTTTAAAATATTTATTATCCGGCAGCCAGAGGGTGTTTTTTAACAATAATATGAACCTTGACCGAGACTTCACGAAAAAATTTTACAGGTATGCACACATCGTACTGCTTTTTGCCGTGATACTGACAACGGTGACATGCAGTTCACGGGAACTGCGCCGCATCAGCAACGAAGACGGCAGCACAAAAGAAATAAGCTACACAAACGACCAGGGAAAAACCTATATTATAACATTTACCTATGACACCGTGAAACGGGAAATTGCAATAAAAAAGTTCGCGGCCACCGAAGCTGAACCTGTCACCGCAATCAGGATGCGGTATGATCAGCGCAATCATGTCACACTGGTTCACACCAGCCATCTCGTGGACAGAATCAAATCCACCGCCGATGTCACAATGAAATCATTTTTTTATACCCGGACCGGGCTGTTATACAAGATTGAAACATCCTTTAAGAGTTCCTACAGTATATCAAAAAATAAAACCACCCTCATTACCGCACAATACCGCTATGCGAGGGGAACACTTTCACTTATTCAGGAGCATGGTGGCACCTTCAGAAAATATATCACCCCGTCCTATACAGGTGATAAAATTGATTCCATTACCTACCGGTACTTCTCCATGGACTGGAGGAACAGAAGATTTGTTCCCGCAAAACGGTATATTTTCACCTTTGAAAACGGCAATCCTGATACCGTGAAGGATATGGACAAAAATTCGGTAACACAAGAACAGGCAAAAGTTCAGGAGCTTTACCGGGAAACCGGCATTGACAGCTCCCTCAGTGACGCGAATTTTTCTAATGATTACAATGTCTTTCTGCAAAAACTGGAAAAAACCCTTACAAACGGCAGGTAACACTGCACACGCGAGCTGCGGATAAATCCCGCGACTATATCCACATCATCCTATTCGCCGGTGAAGAAATTCTGCGACTTTCCCTTCTGCGATATTGATTACGCCATAGAAACCATTCACAGCTGCCCCGGGATTGAAGAGAATTGGTCTGCCGCCTGAATTGTATTGCGTATGGGTATGGCCGAAAAGTACTATATCGCAGTCCATTTTTCTTCCCTCTGAAAGCAACATCCCGTAACCATTATGCGCGTCATACAGGTCTCCATGAGTTATCATAAACCGCATACCCCCGATTTCCTGTGTAACAATTCTGTCCATGTCATACACCACGGAAAGATCAATATTTCCGGATACTCTCACAATACGGGCACCCCCGGGAACATCGACATGGAAAAGATCGCGGATACCGTCACCGCAATGGATGAGATAATTAAAAGGGTTCTCCTGATCAACAATCTTCTGTATGCGGCTGACATTCCCGTGGCTGTCTGATACGATAAGAAGTTTCATAAAAAAGATTTACCCCCGCCCCTCCAGAACCCCGAATGAAGCGCCACCGCCACAAAGAACGTGCACAGAAGCGCCGCAACATTGAACAGCAGTGCGCCGTGAATTCCCATGATGGGCAGAAGAATGGTAGTGAGTACTGACCCCACAATTGATCCGAAAAACTCCATGGCGTCAAGATTGGAAGCAGTGGCATGGAAACTGCCCCGTGACAGTACCATGTAAAGCGATGGAAACGCAGTCCCGCAGAAAAGAGAAAACGAAAAAAGTATTATCCAGAAAAGTGATTCCTCCCGGATCGCGATAAATACAAACACACAGGCAAGGGATACAATCATTGCCAGGAGGACGCCCCTGAGGGACCGAAGGGAATACCGGTTCGCCAGAAAGCTCCCTGCAGTCAGCCCCAGCATGAAGAGGGCATTGATGAGGGAAATCCTGTAATACACGACTCCGTAAAAATTCTGGTACAGCATAATCATCAAAAGCACCACAGACATGTTCACCATGCCCACGGCATATATTATCAGCCCCCCCAAAAACTGTTCCGTCCCATACCTGCGTTTCAGGTTAAAAAGCACCATACTGGTTATGAGAAGCAGTGCAATGACAAATAATTCATAATGTTTCAGCAGGTGATATAAAAGCGACTGCTCCTGAAACGCTGAATGGAGAATATAATTCCAGTAGGCATGGGGCATCTTGTCCCGGTTTTCAGCAACCGAAGGAAGAAGGGGCCCGATCACATCATCGAACTGCTGAATATGGGTCGGTTCAAAAAAACCCTTCAG
>JAKQCH010000460.1 GCA_029573825.1 Spirochaetota bacterium
ATCCGCCGCTTTCCAGCGAGCTGCGGAAATGCTTTATAGAAAAAGATTGTGAACCTCCCTGCACTGCAAAAAGATACGTGGTGTGAACATTTATGGTACTACAGTAATTTTATTACTGTGGTAATGCTGGTTTCAACAATCAGGAAAGGATTGTAGCAGCAGAACAGTGGTTGTTTGCCGATTGAACTAATTCTTAAGCAGCCCCAACAAGGGATTTTTTTATGTTGAATGAATGGGGGTCTTTTAAATGAAAAAATGTTTATTGAGAGGATGTGTTCCCTTCCATAACCATCGGGACACCGGAATATGCATAAGCATCATGTTATGCATGATGTTCATCAACTCCTGTTTTTGTTCATCTTCTCCACAAAAACAATTCATACGATATAAAGCATTCACAAAAAATGAGTTTTCTTCAACGAGCGACGTAAAAGAAACACGGCTGTCAGATAGAAGATTAATCCGGCAGGGCTACAAAAAAATCGGGCTCCTTTCCGTCAGTCATCTTCACAAAAGATGTTATAAGGAATGCGAAAATTTTAAACATGAAAGCAGTTCTATGGATGTCCTGCTTGAAGAAGCGATGGAACGCGGAGCGCAACTGATTAAGATTTCAGCAAGAAATCGCCCCAAAAAGGAACCCTGGAAGAAACGCCTGAAATGTTTATCATACAGAACAATAACCTATAATTTCCTGGGAATGACTCCTGATGGAAGATCAACGCGCGAGACCAGGAGTTACCAGGAATGCATAAAGTGGGAATACGGCACAGGGATACAAACAATTGATTACAGTTCGGGAAGTCTCTGGAGGAAACAGTGATCAATTTCCCCATGCCAAAAGTTTTTATTTTCAGAATGAGAAAAACTATTTTCATCTTTCTTGTGTGCGCGGCGGCTTCTGCGCTGCCTGTTTCGTCCGGAGCGGATACCGCCGGTGGTTTCGATCGGCATTTTCGGTATCATTCGGCCGATGGACCTGTTATGCTGTATTCCGACATCAGTGACGAGTTCACGAAGAACCACGCGCGACATGCCCGGCTGGTATGGGATTATTATCACAGGATATTCTCCCGGCCCCCTGGAAATCGTATCATCCTGTACTATACGAAGGACCAGAAGCTGTACGATAAAATTCTTAAAAGATACCCGACGATTACAATGGAAGGAGCACGGCAGGTGACCGCTAACTGGACCGGAAAATACCGGGAGTGGTTCATCATACCGTACACCACTCCCGATTACGGCACCCAGCTCCACGAGATAAGCCACGATTTTCTGTACTTCACCTGCCCCGAATCGGAAAATTTTCCCTGGTTCAAGGAAGGGAGCGCGATGTATTACGAATCGGGATCGTTTCGAGCAGATGGGAATCTGATTGTGGCGAGGCCGCTTCCCTCATATCATCAGCTGTTCAGGGATTGGGCAGAGAAAAGGCAGCTGATTCCCCTCGGGACGCTCCTTCGCATGGAGAGGAACGAATTTTATCATGCGGACTACACGAAGACATATTCACAGTCCATGATATTCTTTTTTTATCTTGCCGAAAGGCATCCGGAAACCCTGAAAAAAGTATTCTCCGGCATAAACGAGAGGAAAATTCGCAGCGGCTCCGTCCTGATGGAATACATCATCCGGAGCGCCGGGAAAAACGTCACCGCGATGGAACGCGAATACATCGACTACGGGAACACGACGAGATAAGTGCATCATCCCTGCGCCGCGCGATGGCGCCCATTGTAGAAAATTCACGCTGAGAGGAGATGATTTTCTGTATTTTTAGGAATTGACTTATCATGTCTTATATATAATAGTTCTTATCATTACAATCATTGTGAGAATACTGCCATGAAGCTCAACCTGACGCACATTGCCCTCATCGTGATCATTGCCGTTTCATTCCCGATCCACCAGCTGCTGAAGAAGTATCTCACCAGCCCGGAATGGAGCTTCGCCACGAACAATTCCGGAGTCGTGTTCATTGCCATGATACTGTTCGCGCTGTTTTTCGGCGTCCTCTATCTTTTCGGATATATCAAAAAGGGTAAAGTATAAACAGTCCTTTTCATGGGACTTTTTTGAATGTATGAAGGGACAGTCACAAAGAAGTATCGCAACTCCCAACACCTAAGGTGAGAAAATAGATACAGTATGGTTTTCCTGTACGATACCGGCGGGGAGCAGCTGTTCTTGCCGCAGCATTCAAAGCCGACCCTCCCCCACAGCCAATCGACAAACATCACACCTCACATCATCAGGTCAGGTCTGAATCACCTGCCCCATCCATGTCTCTTCGGAAGAAATTTCCGAATATTTATTTTTTAAAGGATTATATTGACAGAATTTGCCGGTTTTTCTAAACTGAGAATTTGCATGTGAACATATCCTTCGTTCCGGGTGCGTGTTCCATTTCACAACCATGTGGAGGTATCCAATGAAATCAGGAGATATCGTCATCACCAGTTTTGACAGGGAGCGCCTTGTGAACCTGATTGGAAAATACAGGGCCGAAAGATCGATGATGCCAAACATCAAAAAGCTAGAGGATGAGATCGCACGTGCGAAGATTGTCTCAATGTACGATGTGCCCGCCGATATCGTCACGCTCAATTCCAGAGTGAAATTTCGTATCGTCTCTTCGGGCGAGGAACGGACATACAAGCTTGTTTTCCCGCACGAGGCGGACGTCGACAATGGAAAGCTCTCAATACTCTCTCCTATTGGAACATCACTCATCGGGTTTTCAGCAGGGAATGTTGTTGAGTGGGAAGTACCCGGGGGAAAAATTAAAATCGAGATATTGGAAGTTGTCTACCAGCCGGAATCCGCAGGCCATTACAATCTGTGAAAGATGTCATGCGTATATTTTGTGACAGATAATATGCTGTGAAGCAACAGATTTTCACAAAATCTGTAAAGATAACGGCCTCTTTTCAGAGTATTTTTTGAATGGATGTGGGGGACGTGAAAGGATTATTATACTCTTTGAAGGGAAACTGGTTAAAGAAATACGTGCTGAAGGAAGAAATTCCAACTGGAGATACATACAAAGGCTCTTATCTTCAGCAAAGATGTGAATATACACAAAAAGCAAGAAATTCGGCGACATTCGCAGCAATGTACTCCTCGTGTCAGGCGGCGTATTGCAAAGACGGGTCAAACTATGGTCATTCATTCCTATGGCTACCAGGGGAAAAACTCTGAACGGCTGATACTTCTTTCGCTGATGGTTTTTCTATGCGTTATCATAACCTTCTATTCAGGATATGTGCTCCGCATCACAACCGTGTTCAGCCATTTCTATTATATCCCCATTATTCTCGCATCAGTGTGGTGGCAGAGAAAGGGAATTCCCGTTGTTTTTATCCTGACACTGCTTCTCCTCATGTCGTACACATTGAATCCGGATCACGCAGTGACCACCATTGATTATGTGAGAGTTTTTGTCGTTTTCTTCGTTGGGATTGTAATTGCTCTTTTACCGCAGGGGAAAGACACGGCCCCACGGTCAATTATATCGGCCATACGCTACAGACTTGCCATGGTATTCAGCAAAGACCGGGTGAGGCTGGTGCTGGTGCTCGCCCTGGTGACAATCTCCTGTCTGCTCACGGTTTACTTCCACGCGGTTTTAAACAGAGGCGCGGTTTTCACCCACTTTTTTTATGCCCCCATAATACTGTCCGCGCTATGGTGGAGAAAAAAAGGATTATGGATTGCCTTCTTTCTCGCCGGCTTCCTTATTTTCGGGCATGTGTGGATGAGGGGGTATGTCATCACGGCAAACGATTATTTCAGAGCGCTCATGTTTATTGCCGTACCGTATGTCATTTCTACCCTCGGGGATAAAATCACCGTCGCAGACAAAAAGGCGCAGGACCTTAATTTCATAATCGGGCTGATACATGAAATCACGAGATTTGTCGTCGTGGAAAACAACAGCAAAAAACTCGCGGAAAGCATCGCGAAAACACTTGTCAGAAGCCCTGAATGCCGGTTCATCGCAATCACCCTTTTCGGTCAGAACGGCCTTCCCGATGAGTCAATCAGGATGTGGGGAAACGGCCTGTCACCCCGCTCCGGCAGACGTCATGACCGGGCACCTGAATGCCACGATGAACCGGTACCTGCCGGGGATGTCAGAATCCGGCAATGCGAAGACTGCGGCGAATGCGACACCGCTGACAACTTACAGTCTCTGACATATCCCCTGACTCTTGAAGGAACCAATCATGGGATCCTGACAGTTGTCCTGGCCCGGAGTGACGCTCATGTGAATGATACCATCAATCTGCTGAAAACTATCGCAGGTGAGTTTTCATACGCGCTGCACAACATTGATGCAAATACGAGGAACAAAAAGATGCTCGAGGAAACGGTGCGGATGAGGACTGAAGAGCTCGCCACGACAAACGCCCGGCTTCTGCGTGAAATTCACGAAAAAAACACCCTGTATGCGGACCTTGAGAAGTCGGTGCGCGAACTGGAAAATTTTGTTAATACCGTAACTCATGACCTGAAATCACCTCTTTTCACCATGGGACTCTGCACCCGGAGGCTGGAGAAAAACCATGGCGAGGTGCTTGGTGAAAAAGGCAGGGAATACCTGCGTCAGATCGAAAAAAATACTGTTCGGATGGAAAACCTGATCAGGGACGTACTGGTCCTTTCAAAAGTCAGAATTGAGTTCGACAATATGGAAATCATCAGCATGGAAAATCTGCTGGCCGAGCTTTCCGACCGGCTGGATATGGTGATGCGTGAAAACAACGTATGCTTCATTGTCGGGAAAAACCTCCCTGAAATCCGCGCAAACCGGGGGCAGGTCATACAGGTGTTCGAAAATCTGATCACCAACGCTGTAAAATACAGGAACATCGACATAACCCCGTGCGTGGAGGTCGGGTTGAAGATGATTTCCGACGGTTACTGTCATTTTTTCATCAGGGACAACGGCATTGGCATTGATAAAAAAAACCACGATAAGATATTTGATGAATTCTACCGCACACATGATGTGGATGTCGAAGGAAGCGGTATCGGCCTGGCGATTGTGAAAAAGATCGTGGAAAAGCACGGAGGAACTGTGTCTGTCACCTCCTTGCAGAGCGAAGGAAGCACCTTTTACTTTTCATTTCCAGCGGCCCCCCTCACTTCATGACAGTATCCCGCCGTGCTTCACGGTATCCGTCTATACCGTCATGGCACATTTTTTAACTTCATCTGCCCCCGGGGCCACAGCTTATCACTCCTCCCCCTGAAAGTCTGCCCCTCGCAGATTAAAAATCCTCTCAATTCGACGACCCGCAGATCATTTTTATTGGATGTTTTACGGTAATCCATGAAGGGAATGTCATATATTTTTAATGATATATACAATCATTGCCCGGTATATTCCGAAAGGTAGCCGGAAACCCGGTTAACAAAATCCTCCGCATCTATCAGAGTTCTGCGGGCTTCATCTTTCGCTATCGAATCAAGTACAACTATATTGTAATCATTTTCCTGCCGATTATCAAACGCAGTTTTATAAACCTGAAACATTTTTTCAGGGAATATCCTGTTTTCATGAATAAAGAATTTATTAAACCAGCCTATCAGTTGACCATGTTTTGAAGTAACAAAACCATGTTTATAGCCGAGTGCCATTGCCGAATAGAAAATCGAGTAATAGATCCTGTTTATCGCATTATCAATGTCATTGTTGTTAATTGAATCTGAAGCGCTTGTGAGGGATCTCCTCGCTTTTTCAAGACAATTCCTGATTATTACAGAATTATCGTCCATAGAACATTCCGTTATCAACCGACTGCTGAATAAAGAAGGGATTAACATATTTCCGAATATACTCAATACTGCGTTTTCCGGTGGTAGTAAATATTTTGTAATCAACAATGACCGCATGTTTGTATTCAATTGTCCCGATAATTCCGGCGATTTTCAGTTTTTTTGAATAATCGATTGTATCAAAAACAAGAATAATATCATAGTCGCTGTCTTCCCGGGGAGTACCGACAACCCGTGACCCATAGAAATACAGCCCTCTGAAATCACCGAAAGCAGAGACAAGCTGCGATCTCACGTCATCAAGCAGTGAGGGAATATATCCTGTCATCTTCTTCATGAAAAAATCATAGACCATGAATGGATATATGTCAAGTAACCTTTTTATTAGAAACTCTTATATCCGGGGAGATGTGTATTGCGGAAAATAAATCACCTCTATTCCATATTTTTGTTCTTTCAGGACCAGCCGGGCATCTTCTGGTTGCCGTAATTTTTACCTTGACTGTTGATACAGTTAATTTCTATGCTGAAAGCGGGCTTATCAGGATACTACCGGAGAAATTCAGGAGAAACTACCATGAGCAGACTTGCAGCGTATTTAATCGTCTCAATCAGCGTCGTCTCCGCATCTCTTCTCGCCTGCTCCAATACCTATACGATGAAGGCGGGCAGTATGGAACCGACAATCATGCAGAACGAGATTGTCAGGATAACCGGCTCGTCAGAATACCGGCCTCAACGGGGGGACATAGTCGCATACAGGGTTGATAGTTCAATCGCGCCGGAGGATAAGGTATTTGTGCACCGCTGTGTCGCGGTTGAGGGCGATGAGTTTCTTGTCAGGGAAGGGAACGTGTATCTGAACGGCAACAAGCTGACGGAGCCGTACATCCATGGAAAAAAGACTGAATACTACGGCACTCCTTCACGATGCGAAGGGGAAGTGCCGGCGGGAATGATTGTCGTGCTCGGCGACAACCGCGACAACGCGCGTGACAGCAGGGTGATAGGGCACGTCGCATTGAAGAACATCGTGGGAAAAGTCGAGAAGATGCAATAGCAAAAATCCATGAACGATGCCGGGTGCAATAATGTACTCTTTTTTCATTGACAAAAAAGAAATTATTTACAAAGACATTTTCTGAATGAAACATAAATTGATACAAAGATCACCGATCCGGTTATGCATGTTCCTTCCAATTGAACTGTT
>JAKQCH010000505.1 GCA_029573825.1 Spirochaetota bacterium
CTGTGTGTCATCTGACGCTGATTTTTTTATTACCGGCGATCTTGATTTTACCGGAGCGCAAAAAATTATGAGTACAAAAATAGTATCTCTATCGCAATTTGACCGGCTTGTGTGCAGAAAATGAATACAACTGCAGAAAGAAAGAATCATTTGACAACATAATGAAACAGGATATATTATATATAGTCTCATGACTGAACGGTTGATAATATGGAATGGGTATAATATGAGAAGCGATCTAAAGAAACAGATAATAGAAGATCTTGAACACCTGCCCCTTGACATGCAGAAGAAGGTTTCGGATTTTGCACATGCACTGGTTTTGGCGCGGGAAAAGGGTACTCCCGGCAACGAACTTGTCAGGTTTTCCGGCACGATTGGTAGAGTAGATTCCCGGAAGATGCGGGAAGCGGTAAGCAATGAATGCGAGCGAATAGACCGTAATGAGTGGTAGATATCTGCTGGACACCAATATTGTGATAGATATCTTTAACGGCGAAGAGCCGGTTATTGACTGGATTACGGGTAAGCAGGAAATATTTGTTCCTTCGATAGTTGTTGGTGAATTGTATTTTGGCATATACAAATCAGCACGTATCGAGAAAAATATCCGGACCCTTGAAGACTTTGTTGTTGCTATTTCAATCCTTGACATCACATCGGAAACTGCCGGGTACTACGGGCGCATTAAAGCAGGGTTAAAGAAGAAAGGGACGCCGATACCAGAAAATGATATCTGGATTTCTTCGATAGCAATGCAGTATGATCTGACATTGGTTACGAGAGATGCTCATTTTGATGCGGTTGAGGGATTGTTTTTAGAACATCTTCCGCAATGACAGTTGACCACCCTTCGGGTACGCAATGACGGTGTTGGACCCGCAAAGATCGCAGTGCCTTCGCCTCGCGGATAAATCCCCCTGGCCCCCTTTTGGTAAAGGGGGGAGTTGCAAAGAAGAGATCTTTTCATATTCACAGAACAAGACGGCTTTAGCCCCTTGTAGTTTCCGGTTGTGAAAGGATTTCTATGCCATGGTATTACAATGGG
This sequence comes from Spirochaetota bacterium, assembly GCA_029573825.1. Taxonomy (GTDB): domain Bacteria; phylum Spirochaetota; class UBA4802; order UBA4802; family JAGODF01; genus JAKQCH01. Next base: position 1,049 of record JAKQCH010000505.1, read on the forward strand.
CACTGGTCCCGTTGTCCTGCTTGAGGAGAGGACCCATTTCCTTGCACAAAGCAGCAAATTCCCTCCATAGGAACCCTCTCCACGTGGGGAGTGGTCGCGGAGCGCGGGAGAGGTCGTGAAGAATTGACAATATAATGAAACAGGATATATTACAGATAGTCGCGGGACTACGCAGTTATAAATACGAAATGAGGGCAGCATGAGAAACGACATAAAGAAACAGTTAATCGAAGACCTTGACCACCTGCCGTTTGATCTGCAAAAAAAGGTGTCTGATTTCGCCAGGGCGCTGGTGCTGTCGCGGGAGAAGGGTACTCCCGGCAGCGAACTTATCAGGTTTTCCGGAACAATCGGGAATGCTGACGCCCGTAAGATACGTGAAGCGGTGAGCGGTGAATGCGGGCGGATAGACCGTAATGAGTGGTAAATATCTTCTGGACACCAATATCGTTATAGACATCTTTAACGGCGTGAAAACTGTTGTTGACTGGCTTGCGGAGGAGCGTACAATATTTGTTCCTTCGATAGTGATTGGAGAATTGTATTTTGGCGTATACAAGTCAGCGCGTAGTGAGAAAAATATCCGCATACTTGAGGACTTCATAGTTTCCGTATCGGTTCTTGATATTACTACGGAGATTGCCGAATACTATGGACGCATTAAAGCCGGATTAAAGAAGAAGGGAATGCCGATACCAGAAAATGACATCTGGATTTCTTCGATAGCACTGCAGTATGACCTGACGCTGGTTACCAGAGACGCTCATTTTGATGCGGTTAAAGGTTTAAATCTGGTGAAACTTTTGCAGTGATGGTGTAAGGGAACAAGGATTGCCGCACCTCCCGGTACCCTTCAACATCGGTTTCCTTGTAGAATGTTGACCGCCAACCTCGGGGTTACAGTCCCAGGGAGTCAATTGCCACTTTCGCGGCACCGAGCGCGGGGATTTTATCCTGTGTTTTTACTGCCAGGTATTTCACATTGTCCTTGAGTCCCGGAAGGGCCCGTTCCGCGACTACCTTTTTCACTATGGGAAATATCATCCTGTGGGCCTTTGACAGCCCGCCCCCGAGAATTACCGCTTCCGGATTGAAAATGTTCACAAGGTTTGCGATGCCTATTCCAAGGTAAAAAGAAATTTCCTCAAGTGCCAGTATCGAAAGTTCATCTCCCTTCATTGCCGCTTCGTACACCAGTTTCGATGTGACCGCTTCCCCTTTCGGGCGAAGGTTCAGCACGGAGCCGGGATATTTCTTCAGAAGGGACTGCGCGGTCCGTGCAAGGGCTGAAGCGCTGGCGTACTGTTCCAGGCATCCCATGCTGCCGCATTTGCATTGTTTACCGCGGTAGTCACTTGTCATGTGGCCGAATTCCATGGAACTGCCCGACTGCCCTGTATAGAGTTTATTGTCGATAACTGCACCACCTCCGATTCCTGTTCCAAGGGTGAGCATGATCCAGTTCCTGAATTTTCTGCCGTGCCCCTG
>JAKQCH010000537.1 GCA_029573825.1 Spirochaetota bacterium
ATCTTCAAGCTGCTTTTTCTCATACATCCCGGTTACGGCATCATCTTCAACGATGAGAATATTTTTTTTATTCATCGGCGTGCTATTCCAAAAACGCCAGAATAATATACAATCCGATCACAAGCCCTGCGATACTGCTGACAATCCATGCTGTTTTATCTTTCACCGATGCCCCGTTCCAGAGAATTGAAATCCTGTCCACCGCCTCTTTCTCCTCGGCCTTTCCGGGAAACAGCATCATTGCAATGCCAAGGAGCGCCAGAACCGGTACAGCAGCGGTAAGTTTCGGGAAATATTTTCCCGCTGTAAGGATCATCACGACATTGACGGCGCCAAAGACAACACCCACCGCAAGCAGTATCAAACCAATCTTTCTTCCTGGTTTCATGGCAACCTCCTATCCCCGGGTCCATAGTGTACGCCATTAATAAACCGGATGTCAACATTTTTACAGTGTGTCAGGTCACACATGGAGCATCACTCACACCGGCACTCCCAGCTTTCTGAGATCATCCTTTGAGGGCCCTCCCACCGCGGGGTCGTATTTCCGCAGACGGTAATACGCCTGCACCATCTTTTCAATGGGCACCACGGATTCATGATGATATTTCGTTTTCGCCTCCTTCGTGAATCTGTCCGGAAGGGTGTCCTGTTCCGGCTTCAGGCCCATCTGCACATTCATGTACCGCTCCAGCTTATTAATACGTTCACCCGCTTTCTGATAATCCCACTTTGTACATTTAATGCCGGTAATGGCCCAGAAGAACCGGCTGTACACACTCCAGTCCATAAGGAGCATCGAAATCCTCGGTGTTGCGATCATGGCGATTTTCAGAACAAACTTTGGAAGATATTTCGGCACCACTGGCTCTGTGAGAATACTGAACGAAGTAAAGAGGCAGCTCTGGAGGGAATTGATCCCGGTGAAGATATCCTCAAGAAACGCCACCCACTGGTGCTTGTTGATAGCAGTGAACGCCGGCATGAAACCGAGGAGCACCTCCATCGCCACGAGGTAGGAGCCGAGGTGACATCCGCCTTTATTGTGCACCGCATACGACAGCCCGTGCCCCCAGGAGGCGCGGGGGTCATACGCTGCGATCTCAAGACCCTTCGCGTGGATGGCAAATTCATGTCCTCCGTATTTATTGGCGAGGCGGAGAGACCCTTCCGCCAGTTCAGCCCCCTCTCCCCGGCGATACGCAATATCCTCGAGTATTGTGCCGATATTATCAGTCCTGCCGAAGGCCAGTTCGGTTGGACGCAGTCCCTTTTCACCGGCCTCCATTGCCCAGGCCATGGTGCCCCCTGCCGAGATGCTGTCCATTCCCATGTCATTCATGATGTCGTTCCACACCCCGATAAGGTCAGGATCGTAATTTTCGATATTGCTGCCGAAAAGCCCGATGGTTTCATATTCCGGTATCTGCCGCATTTTCCCGTCCGGATAATGCCCCTTGTGGCCGCAGAGCACCGAGCAGTAGCGGCAGGTGGAGTGGCGTGTATTGTACCGTTCCGCCATTGCCTCGCCGGAGGTGGCTTCGGTCCTCTCGTCGTAGCGGTCCCTGAAGTTGCGCACCGGTGAATAGCCGTGTTTTATACCGATTCGGACATTCATGTTCGTGCCGAAGGCCCGGAGGCTCTTTGTTGTATCGTTCCGGAGGATATGGGCCTTTGCCCGCTTCAGGGTTTTGTCGAACATTTTTTTATCGATCGGTTCACAGCGGTAGTCCTTTCCCCGGGCAACAATCGCCTTGAGGTTCTTGGAACCCATCACTGCGCCCACACCTCCCCGCCCGGCAAACCGGTGGCCGGAACAGATATTGGCATACAGCACCAGGTTCTCCCCGGCGGGCCCGATAACCGCAGCACCTTCCTTCGGGCTCGATATAAGCGCCTCCTGAACATGGTGGGTATCCATCCCCCA
>JAKQCH010000542.1 GCA_029573825.1 Spirochaetota bacterium
TTATTGCTTTTCACCACGGTCATACCGGGATTTTCTGTAATTCATTCACGATATTACATTGAAGACCAGAAAAATGCCCAGGAATACCTCAGAATTGAGGTGCAGCAAGTATCAAAGGACTGGTGTTTTGTCTGCTCCAGCCGTGATATCCGGGTCACCGCAAAAGTTATCGAGGTCATGCGCACCGGGAACAATATTACACCGGGCACTACCATTGAACTGCGATACCGCTATACTGCCCCCTCGCGGGGTCGAGTGGGACCAGGAACATTACCCCTCCTTGAAAAAGGCAGGATATATCCGGCATTTCTCAATAAAACCGGGAATGGCTCCTTCTATATTCCCGCAGCAGGACCATACAGTTTCACGCCACTTGACAACCAGAATAATTGATCAGGGATATCAGGAGCGGCTCTGACCCCTTTTTCCTGAAAAGGGGTCAGAGCCGCTCCTGCAGATACTCTTTCATCCATTCCAGGGTTTCTTTTTTCAGCCCCTCACCGAGGTGGATCGCGCCATGCACCGATTTGAGGAGGAGGCGTTCGCGGATCTGGTTCTGCTTCTTTTCTAACGTGATATCCAGTATATCACCCGCCCTGCAGCACGTCCCCTTTGTGTCTCCGAAGGGAGTGTTCCGCACAATACACATCACGCCACCGGGATACACCTTTATACGCTGCCGGGTAACGAGATCAAACAGGACAAATACCAGGGTACAGACACCTGTTATCGCCCCGAAAAAGCCGATAACCGCCATCCTCGAAGAGGGATCAAATCCATTACGAAAACCGGCAGCCATGAGTATAATCACAACGGCAGTGAGAAAAAACGTAGACCATGAAAGCGATTTTTTTATCAGTATTGTCAGGACTGCCGCTTCACCGGATATTTCCAGCGCGACATCACGGGGAAACGGCACAGTGTTTTTTTCATCAGGTGTCGATACCGGTCGCTCTGTTTCCACAATACCAGTCCCGCCAATTCCCGCACTCCTTTCCGGCAATTTCTCTGTGGATTCTCCGACAAGGGGAAGATGCAGCAACGCGCAGTAACGCTCCTGTTTTTCACGCAGTTCAGCGTCAGTGACTCTGTCGCTGCAATACAGGGCAAGCTCCACTGACTTTTTCCAGTCTCCATGCTTCAGCGTCAGCACATGATAATCCCTGCCGCTCCGGGTATCTTTTCGGTACTGAATACATTCATACCGTGAAACCGGTTCGGACCACTCCATTTGCTGAAAAAGCGACCTGTACCGTATCGTGACATGGCGGGTCCCGATAGTGACAGCACATTTTCTCACCATCATATTAAGGCCCAGCACAAAAACCCCTGTACTAACAACAATCACCGGTACGGCAAAGAAAAGAATTTCAGGCCGGAAAGCCCGCAGTAAAATGGAGTAAATCAGCAGATACAGCGTAAAACCGGCAGCGGCGCCTGAAAACACAAGCATGAAAAGTGAAGCCACGGAAGAATCCCTGCGGATTTCCTCAATCGGAAGATCGATAGTATTGGAATCTTCCTTAATCGCTGATTTTCGGCGCAATGAACTCATGGTGTCTCCTCATGAACAGTAACGTGCCAGAGCCCATTCTTCCCCCCTCGCAATTCGCCAGTCGAGAGCTCCTCGCCCTCGTTTCTATTTATTGTGCAGACTGTGATCCCTCCCGTTTCATCATCTCCTGGGCTTTCAGTTCATTTCGAAGAACTTTCCCTATTGATGATTTCGGAAGATGCTCCCGGAATTCCACCTCTTCGGGTATTTTATAATAAACAAGTTTATCGTCGCAGAATGATATCATTTCTTCAGGGGTCGCCTTTTCCCCCTCCCTCAATACGATGAAGATTTTAATCGCCTCTCCCTTTACCGGATGGGGAATTCCAATTGCACAGGCTTCTTTAATTTTGGGATGCTGAAAGAAGACTTCATCAACGTCACGGGGAAATACATTGAAGCCAGAAGTAATAATCATGTCTTTCATCCTGCCCACAATGTAGAAATACCCGTTTTTGTCCATTGTAGCGATGTCGCCGGTATGAAGCCAGCCGTCACGGAGCGTTTCAGCTGTTTCATCGGGGTTGTTAAGATATCCCCGCATAACCTGAGGCCCCCTGATCACAAGCTCTCCCGCCTCACCCACAGGTAAATCAGTTTTCCTGTCTTCAACAGACACGACACGGCATTCTGTGTTTGATATGGGAACCCCGATGCTCCCGGGAATCGTTTTCCCTTCGACATACGGATTGATATGCGTCACCGGACTTGCCTCTGTCATACCAAACCCTTCACAGATGAGGGCCCCGGTTTTCTCCTGAAATTCTGTAATGACATGAAGCGGCAGGGGGGCACTTCCGGAAAAACACCCCTTGATGCTGGAAAGGTCAGCGGCACTCAAACCCGGCTGATGCAGCAGACCGATATACATTGTCGGCACAAGGGGGACAAATGTCGGCTTAAACCGTTTAATGGCATTGTACAGCGGTTCCGGGTGAGGGTTCGGGAGAATAATGTCCGTAAATCCTTTTAAGACAGAAAAGTTCATTGCAGTCGATATTCCGAAAACATAGTAAAAAGGCAGCGCCCCAAGAAGTCTTTCGTTTCCATCATTAAGGTCCGGGAACCACGCGGCAATCTGCTGGACCTGAAAACTTATGTTTCGGTGAGTAAGAACCACTCCTTTTGTAATTCCCGTTGTTCCGCCGGTGTACTGCATCATCGCTTCATCATCAAGTGTGACCGATATATCGGGAGCTGAGGGAGCATATTTCATAATGCTCTGCTTCCAGTTATGCATGTTTTCCGCTCTTTT
>JAKQCH010000544.1 GCA_029573825.1 Spirochaetota bacterium
CATGGGCATTACCTGAACCGTATCATTATGCTTTTCCGCTAAAGGTATTTCAAGGATTTTTTTATGCATCAGATACCAATTCCTGAAAATCCTTCGATATCAGCAGAATACTCATTTCCTGGTCTGAAACAGAAAAATAACTGTAACCCATTGACAGCATCGCAGGAAAGGCGGCACGATGTATCGAGACAGCCTTTTACAAACCACAGGCCCATGAAAACCAACAAGCGGAGATCCCCTTTCCGGAAATCCCCGCCTGAATAATCACACTACATTATGACGGACAGAAAATCATCTTTCCCGGATATCCGGCACTCGATTACCCAATTTTTTCGCCGCATTCCTGGCAGAACTTGGTTCCCGGAGCGAGGACAGCATTGCATTTGGGACAGTTCACCTGCTGAATGTTCTGGCCGCACTCAGGGCAGAACTTCGGATTACCCGCAATTGTAGCATTACACTTCGGGCATTTCATGGAAACAACCATCTCTTTCCCGCAACTGGAACAGAATTTCGCGCCTGCAGGGTTTGCGGCATTGCAATGAGGACACTGCTGCTGCTGCTGCCCCTGCGCTCCTCCCTGCTGTCCCATAGCCGCACCCATCATCTGGCCCATCTGCTGACCCATGCCGACACCCATACCGGCTCCCATCATCCCGCCGGCCATGCCGTTGCTCCCCGCGGCTTTTTCCATTGTGTCAAAAGTACGCTTCATCTTGTAATCTTCGCCCATTATGCTGATCTCAGCCTTGTCTGAGAGAGCTTTCTTGAGGCGCTGCACAGATTCATCTTCATCCGGAAAATTGATCGACTCAACGGCAAAACGCACCAGTTCAATACCGAAGCTGGAAAAGTCCTCAGTTATTTTCGCCTTGCCCGCAACACCGATCTCATCATAATAGGCGGCAATCTTCAATATGGTGATGTTCTGTTTGATCATGGTTTCGGATATAAGGTCCTGCAGTTTCGGCATTATTACCATATCCCGCAACGCTGACCCGATTGCTTCTGTATTATATGCCTGCCATGAACCGATTGCCATCATCAGAAGGGACCGCGTATCCTGTATTCGTATTGAATACGATCCGAACGCCCTCACGGGAATTGGAATATTATAGGTAGGATCAAGGAGCTGTATAGGCTGCTTGGTGCCCCATTTGAGATTAGGAATTTCCGTGGTGTTGATAAAATACACCTCTGCGGGGAAAGGAGATTTTCCGCCGAATGGAAGGTTCACCAGTTTTTCCAGGATCGGTATATTCCCTGTTTTCAGGGTATGTCTTCCGGGTCCCAGGGTATCAAGTGCCTTGCCTTCCCTGAAAAGCACCGCTTCCTGGTTTTCCTTGACGATAAGCTGGGCACCCATGGATATAGCGCCTTCCGGAAATTTATGAATAATATCACCCTTCTGATTGTCCCATTGTACTACATCTATCAACGCCATTTATATTACCTCCAGAATTACATGTTTTCTGTCTTCAAATGCTTTCTCAAAATCTTCTATCTGCGACTTGACCTCTTCCACCATACTCCCGGCGGTATCAGCCGCGGCTGTTTTCAGCTTGTCAATAACGGGCTTCAGCTCCTCAGCTGTTGCGATCATCCGCCAGTCGTATTCAAGGATTTTATCAAAATCCGCCTGGTTTACCTTAACCTTGGAAAATGACGATGATGTCCCGTACTCGGCGAACTTCACCTTTTTGAATACCCGCTCAAGCACTGTATTGATGGAATCAAGATCATCAAGGATTTCAAGCTCACCCTTTTTGGTCTTGCCTGCCATCAACGCCGCCACGTCCTTTTTATAGGAACTGATCTGATCAGCAAGGAAGCTCCGTATCACTCTGTCCGCCTCGTACATCTCACCCTTATCGACATAGCCGCTGTACCCCGGCAGCTTGTTTATCACCCTGTCCACGAGATCACGGGATTCCCGTATTCTGTTTTTCAAATTATCAAGATCCGGCTGCATTGTTACCTCCAGGATGCTGTAGTATACTGTAATGAATTA